>CAIWIS010000245.1 GCA_903912795.1 uncultured Bacteroidales bacterium | reverse complement strand
GTTATAACTGCCCCTATATCCCCTAAAGGGGACTTGAAGTTACAATTGATTTGTGAAATTATTATTTTTTACAAATGCGACATTATTTATTTCCTATTACTTAAATAAAAGTAGTATCATATTTTAAATTAATATATTAGTAAATGAAACCAACATTATTTGTATTAGCAGCAGGTATGGGAAGCCGTTATGGCGGATTAAAACAACTCGATGGATTAGGCCCGAATGGCGAAACCATTATGGATTATTCAATTTACGATGCCATCAAAGCTGGTTTTGGAAAAATTGTTTTTGTAATTCGCAAAAGCTTCGAAGCTGATTTCAAGGAAGCTGTTGTAAATAAGTTTAAAAACCTTATTGACGTAGAAATTGTATTTCAGGACATTACAAGTGTTCCCGAAGGTTGCACTTACATTGCCGAACGCGAAAAACCATGGGGCACAAACCATGCTGTATTAATGGGTAAAGGAGTTATAAATGAACCATTTGCAGTAATTAATGCCGACGATTTTTATGGCCAGGAGTCATTTGCCGTTTTGGCCGATTTTTTACGTAGTGTGGTTGGTAAACAAAACCAATATTGCATGGTAGGATATCACGTAGGCAATACTTTGTCCGAAAGTGGATCGGTGAGTCGTGGTATATGCGAAGTGGACGAAAATGGTAATTTGACTAATGTGGTTGAACGCACACACATCGAAGAAAAAGGTGGTGCTATTATTTACCTCGACGAAAAAAGCGAAGAAGTAGCCATTCCGGCAAATACGCCTGTATCCATGAATATGTGGGGCTTTACACCTGACTATTTTGATTATTCCGAAAAATATTTTATTGAATTCCTAGCCGAAAACGGTCAAAAACTAAAATCGGAATTTTATATTCCATTGGCAGTAAACAACCTTATTGTCGAAGGCAAAGCGAGCTGTAAGGTGCTCGATACCACTTCGAAATGGTTTGGTGTAACGTATGCCGAAGATCGTCCGCAGGTAGTGTTGAAAATCAACGAGTTAATACGCAAAGGAGTTTATCCAAAACAACTTTTTAAATAATTAGAGCATGTCAAAAATATTAGTTACTGGAGGAACCGGTTATATTGGTTCGCATACTACGGTAGAACTCCAGAAAGAAGGTTTCGAGGTTGTTATTGTCGATAATTTATCAAATTCGAATATCGATGTATTGAATGGTATCGAAAAAATTACAGGTATTCGTCCGGCGTTCGAAAACATTGATTGTGTGGATTATGTGAGCATGGATCGCATGTTCGAAAAATACCAGGACATTGACGCCATTATTCATTTTGCAGCTAACAAAGCTGTAGGCGAATCGGTTGAAAAACCCTTGATGTATTACCGCAACAATTTAGTTTCGCTGATCAATATCTTGCAATTAATGCCTATACATAAGGTTAAAAGCATGGTGTTTTCGTCGTCGTGTACGGTGTACGGTCAGCCCGATATACTGCCTGTTACCGAGCAAGCACCTATTAAGTTAGCACAATCGCCTTATGGCAATACCAAACAAATTGGCGAAGAAATAATACACGACACCTTGGCTGCTAATGCTGATTTGCAAAGTATTATCCTACGTTATTTCAATCCAATTGGAGCACATGCTTCGGCCGAGATTGGCGAATTACCTAATGGTGTGCCTAATAACTTATTGCCTTTTGTTACGCAAACTGCCATTGGCATGCGCAAACAATTGTCGGTTTTTGGTAACGACTACAATACGCCCGATGGTTCGTGTGTACGCGATTATATCCATGTGGTGGATTTGGCTAAAGCGCACGTAATTGCTGTAAAACGCTTGTTGGAGAAAAATACCAATGCACAAATCGAAACATTTAATTTGGGCACAGGCCGTGGACTTTCGGTACTCGAAATTATCGAAACATTTATAAAAGTAACAGGCGTTGATGTTCCTTACAAAATTGTTGGCCGCCGTAGTGGTGATGTCGAAAAAGTATGGGCCGATCCGTCGTATGCCAATAATGTACTTGGCTGGACAGCCGCCGAAACAGTAGAAGAAACTCTACGTAGCGCTTGGGCTTGGGAACAAAACCTGGCTAAACGAGCTGAGATTATTTAAGTTCGTAAAGTTTATAAGGTTTTAAAGTTATAAGGTTATAAAGTGTGGTTGTACATGCTTTATAACCTTTTTTTTGTGGGCGATAGTCAACTTGTAAATATTATAGCAAATTAATAGCAAAGCGGATGGAGTATTCCGACATGCCTACTTGGCGGTATTGAACTGCTTTACTCAAAAAAATATAAAATATTCTCTTAAAATATTGCGTAAACAAAACTAAATATTTACATTTGCATATAGAACTGTTAATTATGAAATGTTTTGTTTACAACTAACACACGAATAACGGTTCAGTTAACTTACGGGAGCTTACAAAGAGGATTCGAAGTCCGGCAGTACAAGCACAGAAACACTCCCACACATAGTAATAACCGATTATTCGTTTTTTTTATGCCCTTTTATCAACCCAATATCCCGAGTGAGCGTGCTACTCCAAGTAGCACCCTCACTAGCACACCTCCAAATACACTTGCTTACACAGCAAAAATACCCGCTAACACTGCAAAAATGGCAGGTGGAGTGTTAAATATTGCCTGTTACATAACAAATATTGCCTATTACATTGTACAAACAGTTGCTCGCACAGCTATAATGGCAGGTGGGGACAAAAATATTGCATGTTACATGCTAAATATTGCGTCTCGCACAATAAATATTGATAATTACATAGCTTCAGACGACCGTGGACTCACCCGTAATGCTGCTAACATAAGCAGAACGAGCCCTGACACATGTAATGCAATTCATCACACGAAAAAAGCCCGAAAGGCCCATATAAAACACTATTAACTTAATTAAATTTTTATGAACAGAAGAGAATTGAATTACCTGGACATGTTCCAGACAGTCGATTTGTTTTACGAACAAAACAAATCTGTGTTTAACACTTTCCCTGCTATCGTTGCAGCCTCGCAGCACATTAAAGCAAATGTGGCCGAAATTTTAAACCTGAGTAAAACCCAGAGTCAGGATAACAAGGTAGAATCTGGAATGAAAAAAATGGAACGCACTGAGCTGGACAACACCCTGTACAAAGTAAATGTTGCTTTGAATGCTGTAGCTGTAGCCGAATCGAATCAGGAATTGCGCCTGCTTACCAGCATAAGCAAGACAGAACTGACACAAGCGCGCGAGGCCGATTACCTGAACCGTATCGATGCCATGTATGCACTTGCCCTGCCGCTGGCTGCCAAACTCGAAAAATGGGGTGTAACCGCCCCCGAAATCGAGATGCTGAATACCAAAGCCGCTTCGTTTGCCGGACGCAGCACAGTTATGCGCAACAAAACAGCAGTTACCAAACAGGCTTCGACCGAGATTAAGGAAAAAATTGCTGCTCTAAGCACCTACCTCCGCAACGATGTAGATACGCTTATGGCACCCTTTGCCACGCTAAACCCTACCTTGTACGGACAATACAAAAATGCCCGTAAGATAGTAGAAAAAGCCGC
>CAIWIS010000244.1 GCA_903912795.1 uncultured Bacteroidales bacterium | reverse complement strand
TGGATTTAACTGGTTGCCACTTTCACTTTCTTCAAATAGCATTTTTGTTAGATTTTTTGAAATAATTGAAAGTCTATTTAAACTAAATAGAATACTAAATCAAAGTCCATGGTTAATGATTTGTGCAAAGAAAGTAAAATCAAATTTATGAAACTAATTCTTGTAGCCGGTGCACGGCCTAATTTTATGAAAATTGCGCCTTTGATGCATGCATTAAAGGGACACTCAACAATTAAAGCTGTGTTGGTGCACACAGGGCAGCATTACGATGTGAAAATGTCGGGGCAATTTTTTGATGAACTAAATATTCCTGCACCCGATATTAATTTAGAAGTAGGATCGGCCAGTCATGCAGTACAAACTGCCCGCATAATGGAAGGATTCGAGAAAGTGTGTTTGGACGAAAAACCCGATGCAGTGCTGGTTGTAGGCGATGTTAATAGTACGGCGGCCTGTACGCTGGTAGCTTCCAAAATGGGTATAAAAACCATACATTACGAAGCAGGGCTTCGGAGTAACGACCGCACTATGCCCGAAGAGATTAACCGCTTGGTAACTGATGCCATTAGCGATATTTTTATTACAACCAGCATTGATGCCGACGAAAATTTGCTAAAAGAAAATATCCCAGCTGAAAAAATTCACATGCTCGGAAATTTGATGATTGATTCGTTAGTGGCAAACCTGACAAAGGCGCAAAGTACCGAATTGAATTTCAAACTTTTAAATAGAGATTATTCAATTGAAATTGGAGTAGATTTTCTTCCATCAAAATATGGTGTGATGACATTTCACCGCCCCGGAAATGTGGATGATAAAGAAAGCTTGACAAAATTAGTTCAACTTTGGGGCGATATATCAAACCAAGTACCATTGGTATTTCCTGTGCATCCGCGAACTTACAAAAATATTCTGAACTTTGGTTTGCAGGATACAATTGACAGATATCCACATTTGTATTTTATTGAACCATTAGGATATTTGCAATTTATACATTTGGTAAGTCGCTCGATGTTTGCACTGACCGATTCGGGTGGTATTCAAGAAGAAACAACATATCTGAATATCCCTTGCCTCACTGTTCGGCCAAATACTGAACGCCCTGTAACAGTATGGGAAGGCAGTAATAAATTGATAAAGCTGGAAGAAATAGCATCAGAAGTTATTTTAATCGTAAATGGTAAAGGTAAATCAGGCAAAACGCCCAAATTTTGGGATGGAAAAACTGCTGAGAGGATTGTAAAAGTATTAGAAGTTTTATAACGTTTTTAAAAATGGATTTTACTTTAAAAATATATCGAAGTTTACTTGAATCGTTAAAGAATGCGGGCTTCTCGTTTTTTAGTTTTCAAGAATATTGTGAAGCTAAAGCTGATGGGAAATTTGTAATTCTGCGTCACGATGTGGATTTACGTGCTTCGCACTCAGTAGCTACTGCCAAAATTGAAGCCGAGTTGGGAATAAAAGCGAGTTATTATTTCAGGGTTGTGCCTCAAAGTAAACAACCGGATAAAATAAAGATAATTGCAAATCTGGGTCACGAAATTGGTTATCATTACGAAGATTTGTCGCTGTTAAATGGAAATTCGTCGCTCGCTATAGATCATTTTAGTCATCAATTAGCTTACTTTCGTAGGTTTTATCCTGTTAAAACTATATGTATGCATGGGAGTCCTACCTCAAAAATTGATAACCGTAGTATT
>CAIWIS010000243.1 GCA_903912795.1 uncultured Bacteroidales bacterium | reverse complement strand
GACGCAAAATTAATAAATTTAAATTATAAACCTGCATTTTTGAGTGTTAAATTCAAATCAATGTGTTGCAATTAAAAAAGTATAAGATGAAAATATGTTTTACAACATAAAAATAAAATATATTCGTTTTTTATGTGTAGTTAATAAAATAATTTATTTAATTTTGCGCTGTTATTAAAAACATATTCGTATTTAATTTGTTTGATATAATAAAAACGTAAAAAAAGCAAGTTAGAAAAATATTGACCCCCAAACCCCCTATTGGGGGCTTAAGAGTCTAATTAATGGAGTATTTGATATTATTTAAGAATTAAAAAAACTGCGTCTTAAAGCCCCCAATCGGGGGTTTGGGGGTCGGAAAATAAATTAATAAAACTGAATCAAAAACAATAAAGAATTCAACTTATATAAACTCTAAAGCATACAATTAAAAGAGAATGAAGATAAAAGCCACATTTTTGGATGAAATAAGTCATGATATACCACATCAAAACTGGAGCGAAAAGGAGTGGGATGCTGATTTTGCTTACATGAAGGAAGTAGGTATCGAAATGGTTGTGCTGATACGTAGTGGATATAAACGTTGGCAAACTTTTCCATCGCAAGTGCTCACAGCTACCGAAAAATGTTTTACACCTCCGGTGGATTTGGTCGAAATGTTTTTAAAGTTGAGCGACAAATACGGTATGCAGTTTTATTTTGGATTGTACGACTCGGGAAGATATTGGGTGGATGCCAACTTTTGGACAAATGGCAACTACGAACGCGAAGTGGCAGTAAACATGGAACTTATAAAAGAAGTATGGACCAAATACGGTCATTATAAGTCATTTTCGGGCTGGTACTTATCGCAGGAATGCAGTCGCAACAATGGTAAAGTAATTGAAATGTTTGCCCGACTAGGAAAATACTGCAAATTAGTTTCGGCCGATCTGCCAGTTTTAATATCGCCTTATATTGATGGCAAGAAAAATCACAGCGAGTTGGTAGCCGACAAGCAAGTGGATGGACCAATTAGTACCGAAACGCACGAACGCGAATGGAATCAGATTTTTGAAGGTATAAAAGGTGCTGTTGATATTGTGGCTTTTCAGGATGGACACGTGGATTACGATGAGTTAGTTGATTTCTTGAAAATAAACAAACGCTTGTGCGACAAACACGGCTTGCAATGCTGGACAAACTCCGAAACTTTCGACCGCGATATGCCGATTAAATTTTTACCAATCAAATGGGAAAAATTGAAATTGAAATTGGAACTAGCCGCCGAAGCTGGTATCGAAAATGCCATTACATTCGAATTTTCGCATTTTATGAGTCCACAGTCGATGTATCTCTCGGCCGGACATTTATATAATAGGTATAAAGAGTATTTAGCCCCCTAAATCCCGCAAAGGTATAGCCCCTAACCCCTAAAGGGGAATAAGAGATATTAGTATTGATAATTTTATTTATTATTGAATACAACAGTTACAAAACTAATTTCAGCTCCCCTTTAGGGGTTGGGGGCAGAATAATTGAATAACAGAACTAACTTAATTCCCCTTTAGGGGCTAGGGGCAAATTTTTACTTATGGATTTCAAAAAATTAGCAGAACAATATAAAGGCGAATTATTCAATAATATTTTGCCTTTTTGGCTCGAAAACTCGCAGGATGCGGAGTTTGGTGGCTACCTCACTTGTCTGGACAGACAAGGAAATGTGTATGATACCGACAAATTTGTATGGTTGCAAGGGCGCGAAGTGTGGATGTTTGCCATGTTGTACAATAAGGTAGAAAAGCGACAAGAGTGGCTCGATTGTGCCATACAAGGAGCTGAGTTTTTGAAAACGCATGGTCACGATGGCGATTACAACTGGTATTTTTCGCTCACTCGCGAAGGTCAACCTTTGGTAGAGCCTTATAATATTTTCTCATATACCTTTGCTACAATGGCTTTCGGGCAGTTGGCGTTAGCAACTGGCAACAAAGAATACGAGCAAATTGCTAAAACTACTTTTGAGAAAATACTTTCGAAAGTAGATAACCCCAAAGGAAAATGGAACAAAGCCTATCAGGGCACTCGTAATCTGAAAAATTTTGCTCTACCCATGATTCTTTGTAATCTGGCATTGGAAATTGAGCATTTGCTCGACGAAGATTTTCTGCTCGAAACCATGGAAACCTGTATTCACGAAGTGATGGATGTTTTCTATAAACCAGAGTTGGGATTAATTGTGGAAAACGTAACACGTGATGGTGAACTTTCGGATACTTTCGAAGGCCGACTTTTAAATCCCGGACATGCCATTGAAGCTATGTGGTTTATTATGGACTTGGGCGAACGATTAAATCGCCCCGAGTTAATCCAAAAAGCAACTGATATTGCCCTGAAAACGGTGGAATATG
>CAIWIS010000242.1 GCA_903912795.1 uncultured Bacteroidales bacterium | reverse complement strand
GGCGAAATCAATCAAAAAATTTACAATGCCAGTAAAACCCATCATCTAAATATCAATGTATGTAATTCAACTAAAACAATCTATTAAATCCATTTAATTAAGTTGAAAATGACGCTATTATTAAATTAATTGCTAATTTTGCAGTCCATTTCCATAATTTTGAACAATCTAAGTGATTTAGATTATATTAAAAAAGTCAATCTAAGTGAGTTAGATTTTAATTTTTATTTAAAACTAGCAACAACTATTGATGCAATAAACTTCAATGACAAACATTTCGAGCTTAAATTAAACATATAATTAGTTTATAATTAAACACATACAATAAAACAAATTCTCACCCTTTTATAATCCCCAATATGAAGAACAAATATAAAGATCTAATTGAACAAACATTTGAATTTCCGAACGAAGAATTTGATGTGGTTGAAAACGAACTTGAATGGTTCGATGTGCCTTTAATGGACATTATAAAACAGTACGGAACTCCTTTACGAATTGCCTATTTACCAAAAATCGGCATGAATATTCAAAAAGCACGACGCATGTTTAATGTGGCTATGGCCAAGGTGGATTACAATGGCGATTATAACTATTGCTATTGTACAAAAAGCTCCCATTTCTCATTTGTAATGGAAGAAGTACTTAAAAACGGTGTTCACTTGGAAACTTCGTCGGCATTCGACATTAATATTATGGAATCCTTGCACGAGCAAGAATTACTCAAACCAGATACTTATGTAATTTGCAACGGGTTTAAACGGCCACAATATGTTGAAAATATTCAGAACCTTATGCGTTCCGGATTTACCAATGTAGTGCCTATTCTCGACAATAAATTTGAACTTGACATTCTTCTGAAAGACTTCGAATTAAAGTTCAAAGTAGGTATACGAATTGCAGCCGAAGAAGAACCTAAATTCGACTTTTACACCTCGCGATTAGGCATTCGCTACAAAGATATTATTCCTTACTATCTTAAAAACATAGCTAATAACCCGCAAGTTGAGCTTAAAATGCTTCATTTCTTTATAAATACGGGCGTAAAGGATACTGCTTACTATTGGAATGAATTGAACAAAGCAGTTAACTTGTATTGTGAACTTAAAAAGAAATGCCCTGAGTTAGATAGTCTAAATATTGGTGGAGGCTTTCCAATTCAAACGCATTTGGATATGAGTTACGATTACGAATACATAGCCGAAGAAATTGTAGCTCAGATTAAAACCATTTGCAAACAAAACGGAGTACCTGAACCACATATATTTACTGAGTTTGGTTCGTATACCGTCGGCGAAAGTGGTGCAATGCTTTATTCTATTGTAAATCAGAAGAAACAAAACGACCGAGAACTTTGGAATATGATTGACAGCTCATTTATGACAACCTTACCTGATACGTGGGCAATCAATCAGCGTTTTGTGTTTTTGGCTATCAATAATTGGGATTCGGAATACGAACGGGTGAATTTAGGTGGATTAACTTGCGATAGCGAGGACTTTTACAATGCTGAGGTTCACTCCAATGCCATTTTCCTCCCTAAAATGCAAGAAGAGCGCGAACAATATATCGGATTCTTCCATACGGGTGCCTATCAAGAATCGTTAAGCGGATTCGGCGGCATTCAACACTGCCTTATTCCGGCCCCAAAACTGGTAATTATTGATAAAGATGAAGATGGTGAGTATTTTACAAAACTTTTTGCCAAAGAACAGAGTTATAAGTCAATGTTAAAGATTTTGGGGTATTAAAATGAAACTCGTATCTTTACACTCCAAACACGAAATTAAATTTTTATGAACAAAAAAAATCTGTTATTAGTACTATTGGTTTTTGTGTCCTTAGTTGTAGGACTAGTATTAGGCAATATGCTATCTTCACGTTCAAACTTACGCAATGCCAATTCGTTACGTGGGATTTTGTCGGGCATTAATGGCAATAAAATTGAAGAAGTGCTTTCGATGATAGATGGAAAATACGTTGATTCAACCGATATTCACGCTATGAGCGAAGCGGCTGTTGAGGACTTGATAACTAAACTCGACCCACATTCGGTTTACGTACCAGCATCCGACCTCGAAGCCGTAAATAGTCAGCTCGAAGGTAGCTTTAGTGGCATAGGCGTACAATTTAATATACAGAACGATACCATTATGATTGTATCGGTTATCAGTGGAGGACCTTCGGAAAAAGTAGGATTGCTCGCTGGCGACCGTATAATAATGGTTAACGATACGTTGTTTACAGGCAAAAAGATAAACAACGAAAAAGTAATGAAAAAACTTCGTGGCAAAGAAGATACCAAAGTGAAAATTGGTGTAAAACGCTTTGGCACTAAAGAGGTTTTGAAATACACGGTAACACGTGGTAAAATTCCTGTAAATTCGGTTGATATAGCCTATATAATAACTCCTGGAGTTGGTTTTATTAAGGTAAATAAATTTGCCGAAACTACTTATACCGAATTTTTGAATGCCATTGCAAATCTGCG
>CAIWIS010000241.1 GCA_903912795.1 uncultured Bacteroidales bacterium | reverse complement strand
GTACCACCATTTGTAATCTTTCAAGATCCTTCGCTCGAAGCTATGGCCACAACTTATCCAATCACAATGGATGAATTGCAAAACATACCTGGTGTAGGTGCTGGCAAAGCAAAACGATATGGTGAAGACTTTTTACGCCTTATACGTGAACATGTTAAGGAAAACGAGATTGTTCGTCCGGAAGATTTACGCGTTCGTACTGTGGCTAACAAATCGAAACTTAAAGTTTCGATTATTCAGTCAATTGACCGCAAAATAGCGTTGGACGATATAGCAATGGCTAAAGGACTTGAAATTGGAGAATTACTCGACGAGATTGAGGCTATTGTATATTCTGGCACAAAAATCAACATTGATTACTTCTTGGACGAAGTAATGGAGCCTGATCATATCGACGAAATTTTCGAATACTTTAATTCGGCCGAAACAGATAAAATTGAACCTGCATTAAAAGAGCTAGGCGAAGATGATTTTAGCGAAATAGAAGTTAGACTTGTACGTATAAAATTCTTGTCGGAGATAGGAAATTAATCCCATACTAACGCAACTAAAAAGCCCGTCGTGAAAACTTAATTTCCGACGGGCTTTTACTTACATATCTTTTGAATTACAAAACTAAGTAAGCATACTTAATAAAATACCGGCAGCCACAGCCGAACCGATAACACCGGCTACGTTAGGTGCCATGGCATGCATCAGCAAGTGATTGGTTTTGTCGTAATGCAAACCTATTTCCTGCGAAACACGTGCTGAATCGGGTACAGCAGACACTCCAGCATTACCAATCAACGGATTAATCTTATTGCCTTCTTTCAAGAATAAATTCATAAATTTGACAAAGAGCACTCCACCGGCAGTTGCTACAATAAATGAAGCAGCACCTAATCCAAATATCAACAACGAGTCAACAGTTAGAAATTTATCGGCTTGTGTTGATGCACCTACTGTTAATCCTAAAATTATAGTTACAATATTAATCAAAGCAAAGCGAGCTGTTTCGGCCAAGCGTTCAGTAACACCCGATTCTTTCAACAGATTACCAAAAAACAACATACCTAACAAGGACATAGCGCTTGGCGAAATAAATGTTGTCAACAACAATCCAATTACTGGAAAAGCAATTTTCTCAAAACGTGTAACCTGACGTGGAGGTTTCATTCTGATTAGTCGCTCTTTAGAGTTAGTAAACAACCTCATTACTGGTGGTTGTATCACTGGCACCAATGCCATATACGAATAGGCAGCCACTGCTACAGCTCCCATCAACTCGGGTGCTAAACGCGATGCCAAGAAAATAGCAGTTGGACCATCAGCACCACCAATAATACCAATTGCACCACATTGCTGAGGTGTAAATCCTAATGCATAAGCGCCTATAAAAGTTGCAAAAATACCTAGTTGTGCAGCAGCACCAATAAGCATTAATTTAGGGTTTGCAATAAGTGTGGAAAAATCAGTCATAGCTCCAATACCTAAAAATATCAAAGGTGGATACCAACCAGTTAATACGCCACTATATAGGATATTCATTACCGAGCCTTTTTCATAAATACCTATTTGGTATCCTTCGGTAAACGGAACATTACCCACTAAAATACCGAAACCTATTGGTACTAATAACAATGGTTCCCAGTTTTTAGCTATACCAAGCCACAGAAATGCAATTCCTATGACTATCATTACAAGGTACTTAAACTCAAAGTTTGCAAAAGCGGTATTATTCCAGAACTTTGTCAAACTATCCATAATGAGTGAAGTTTCGCCAGATGCTTGAGCAAATAGCCCCATTGGCAAAAACAGACCCAATATGATAAGTAAAATACCTATCTTATATTTTAAATCTCTCATACATTTATTTTTTATTATTGAACAAGAAATAAATCGGCATCCTGAAGCACAGCAGAACCAGCAGGAGCACAGACTTTAACAATTGTACCATTACGTTCGGCCAGGATGTTATTTTCCATTTTCATCGATTCCATAACTAATAGCACATCGCCAGATTTAAAACTATCACCTTCAGCAACCAATACTTTTATTATACTGCCAGGAAGTGGCGATTTAATGGCTTTAGCACTAGGTTTTGAACTACTCGAAACTGGACTAAGGTTTTCGATGATACGTTTATCAGCCGATTTACTTTGTCCTTCTTTGCGTACTAAAATCGGTGTTTTTGAAGTTTTCATTTCTTGTTTCACCTTTACCGAATAAGGTGTACCATTTACTTCTATTTCAGCTATATCTCCTTCTATCGATTTGATATGAACTTGATAATCGTCGCCATTTATATTAAAATCAAATTTTTTCATTATCTACTTAATGTATTGTTTAAACCATATATTTTTGAATTCCAAGGAGAATAACGTCTTTCAATACGTTTTATCGTAATAACGTTACTTTCTTCGTCGTGCATCTCGTTAATAAACAAGTGCAAAGCCATAGAAATAGCTGCAATTTCATTTGCTGAAACATCAACCATTTCTTCTACTTTTTTTCCGGCTTTTACCATTTTCTTTTTGCTTGAATTTAATACAAGATATTGAATAAAGTCAAAAAGCAAAACCAATATTATAAGAGCAACGAAAACAACTACCATTCCAATTACTGAACCTATCAGTATCTCACTCCAAGAGTTAATATATAATAGTTCCATAATTATAAAGGAATATTACAGTGTTTACGCAATGGATTTACGACTTTTTTAGTTTGCAAAGCCTGGAATGCACGAATTATGCGGAAACGAGTATTACGTGGTTCAATTACATCGTCGATATAACCGTACGAAGCAGCTTGATAAGGGTTAGCAAATTTTTCGTTGTACTCAGCCACTTTTTCTGCAATGTATTTTGCTTTTTCCTCTGGATCGGTAATAGCGTTGATGGCACGACCTTCCAATACTTCGATAGCACCTGCAGCACCCATTACAGCAATTTCGGCTGTTGGCCATGCATAGTTAAAGTCGCCACGTAATTGTTTACAGCTCATTACATCATGAGCACCACCATACGATTTACGAAGTGTAACAGTAACTTTTGGTACTGTAGCTTCGCCATAAGCAAACATAAGTTTAGCACCATGAATAATAATACCGGCATACTCTTGACCAGATCCAGGAAGGAAGCCAGGAACATCAACTAATGTAAGAATAGGAATATTGAATGCATCACAGAAACGAACAAAACGAGCTGCTTTACGCGAAGCATCGCAATCGAGCACACCAGCTAAGAAATTAGGCTGATTGGCAATAATACCAGTAGAAATACCATTAAAGCGAGCAAAACCAACGATAATATTACGTGCATAGTTACGATGAACTTCCAAAAATTCTCCGTTATCCACAATGGTATGAATCACATTTTTCATATCGTAAGGTAAGTTCGGATTATCTGGAACAATAGTATTCAAACTATCTTCGAGACGGTCAATTGGATCATGTGTTTCAACCAATGGTGGCTCTTCTAAATTATTCTGTGGTAGGTATGTAAGCAATTTGCGAATAAGCAACATACCTTCTTCTTCGTTTTCCACTTTGAAATGCGAAACGCCTGATTTACCAGCATGAACATCGGCACCACCAAGGTCTTCGGTCGAAATATCTTCGCCAGTAACCGATTTCACAACTTTAGGACCGGTAACGAACATATACGAGTTATCTTCGGTCATCAATACAAAGTCGGTAAGCGCAGGCGAATAAACAGCACCACCAGCACAAGGACCATAAATAGCTGAAATTTGTGGGATAACGCCAGAAGCCATAATATTACGCTGAAAAATTTCGGCATAGCCAGCCAACGATGTTACACCTTCTTGAATACGTGCACCACCTGAATCGTTAACACCAATTACCGGACAGCCCATTTTCATAGCCATATCCATTACTTTGCAGATTTTCAACGCCATAGTTTCGGAGAGTGAGCCTCCAAAAACGGTGAAATCTTGTGCATACAAAAACACGGTACGACCGTCGATTGTACCATGACCAGTAATTACACCGTCGCCAAGGTACTTTTCTTTTTCGAGTCCGAAATTATTGCAACGATGTGTTACAAACATGTCTAACTCTTCGAAACTACCCTCATCGAGCAACATATCAATGCGCTCACGAGCAGAAAATTTGCCTTTCGCATGTTGCGAGGCAATTCGTTTTTCGCCACCACCCAACTTGGCTTGTACGCGCAAGTCGATGAGGTTTTTAACTTTTTGTTGATTCTCCATAAAACTTTTTTTTTATTAATTAATTCATTATCAATGCAACAGGATCACATGCCATGCCACACAATAACGAAAGTTGTTATCAACGAGATGTAAGTTAATTGTTAATTCTTAATTATCAATTATTTAGTTGGGTCTTCACATAATTCTGTAAGTACTCCGAACGTAGATTTTGGATGTAAAAAAGCTATATTTAGGCCTTCGGCACCTTTGCGTGGAGCTTTATCTATTAATGTTACGCCACGTTCGGCTACCAAATCCAATGTTTCTTGCAATCCCTCCACTGCAAAAGCTATGTGATGCACACCTTCGCCTTTTTTCTCAATAAATTTGCCTACCGGACCTTCAGGATCTGTTGATTCAAGTAATTCGATTTTAGTTTGACCAACTTTGAAAAAGGCTGTTTTTACTTTTTGCTCCGCCACTTCTTCAACAGCATAACAAGTTAAACCAAGAACGTTTTCGTAATATGGAATAGCTGTTTCGAGACTTTTTACAGCAATACCTAAGTGTTCGATGTGAGTAAGATTCATAATCAAATATTTTAAAAATTTATATAACAATTTCAATTAGAGAAAAATTTCTTTATTTTTTAATTTGACCGCAAAATTACTATAAATATTTCTGATTATCAACAAAATAAGTAAGTATTTTTCAATTATTATTTTAGTATTGATAATCAGAAAGATACTAAATAATCAAAAAAATTGAACACAAAAAAACCTGCACAAAACCATTGATTATGAGCAGATTTATTCAAAAAAACAAATACTAATTGAATGGTATTATTTTGCAGAAAGTGGTTTACCTTTTTCACCCATGTAAAACGCTATTAGTTCCACATTATCGGCTCCTTTATTTGAACCATTATGAAGTGTATTTATTACCTCAGGGAACGAACTTCCGGCAATAAATTGTTTAGGAGAGTTATTTTCAAATTCGACTGTTAGAGTTCCTTGCAAGACATAAGCAAAAACAGGAAAATTATGTTTATGCCATCCAGTTGAGTGCCCTGGTAAAATGGTAATTTTGGCAATGGTTATTTCACTATTTTCGAACTGAGGATAGTTTATTTTTTGGCCTATGGAAGTCGTATCGCTTTTTAAAACTGTGTCGACAATAACACCTTTATTATATTGTGCCTTTAAAGAAACTAAAACACAGAAAAGAAACGCAAGAATAAAAATCCGTTTCATAAGCGTATTATTTTATTTATTAAACCGCTGAATAAGATTATAAGCCTGATATATACCCAATTCGCCAGCTTTACTTAAATCGGCTACACCAAGCTTATCTTGTCCAGTGAATAGGTATGTGAGCCCACGATTGAAATATGCCTCAGCAAAATCGTTATCGCATTCGATGGCTTTGGAATAATGTGAAATTGCTGTTTTATAATCTTGCTGAACACAAAGTATGTTGGCTTTATTGAAATAAGCAAAAGCAAAAGAGGATTGTTGCTCGATAACCTTATCCAAATCGCGCATAATCATTTCTACTTCGAATTTATATTTATTTTCGTTCGAGATACGCTTGCTACGATCGGTTGAATTCTCAAATTTAAAGTTTTCATTTTCGACTACAATACTTTTGTTGTATTCCACTAATTTATAACGAATATTGGCACGGCAAAAGTATGCAATTGCAAAATCAGGACGAATTGCTAATGCTTTATTTAAGTCTTCGATGGAACTATTAAAATCCTGAACCATTGCAAATTCCAACGAACGTTTAAAATAAAGATCAGCATTATTATCGTCGCTTGCAATTCTGTTCGAAGTATTATTAATAGCTTCAAAATGCATATTAACCAATTCGGAAGTAAGTGGAATTTCGTTGTTGGTAATTTTTAACAAAGTGCTTAATTTCTTCAGTTTATTATAATCCTCTACAATAGGATGATATAGATTCGTGCGACGAATTTCGTCGGATTTAGCATAATAGGTCAACACGAAATTACGCTCATTCATCACATCGGTATATTTTTCCTGAACAGCACCTCTTTTGGTATCACCGTACTTGGTCTCGGATTGGCTATCATCAATATTTTGAGTAACAAACCGATTGAAGAGTTCTGTTTTCTTATTTGTCC
>CAIWIS010000240.1 GCA_903912795.1 uncultured Bacteroidales bacterium | reverse complement strand
ATCCGAACATATCAAGTCCTTACTGCAAAAGCCTTTACCTGGGCTTCAGTCGCATTTAAAATTAGCGCCTCCAACCCGTAAACAAGAACTTGAAAATGCCAAAGATGCATCGTTTTTTGCAAAAAAAAGTGCCGTTATGATATTGCTTTTTCATGAAGCAAGTGCGTTGAAAGTTGTATTTATTCGTCGAAGTTTTTATGTAGGCATACATGCCGGACAAATGGCATTTCCGGGTGGCCGTTTCGAGGAATCGGATAGCAGCGTAGAGGAAACTGCTTTTCGAGAAATTGAAGAAGAAATTGGAATTAAACGCGACAAAATTGAACTTTTGGGACGTGTTTCGGACATTTATGTACCTCCAAGCAATTTTTTAATAAGTGTTTTTGTAGGATATTTAGCCGAAAAACCTGTATATTTGCCTGATGAACGTGAGGTGGCCGAGGTGATAGAAATAGATTTTAATGAATTTTTAATGCCAGATGCTATTACCCAAAAGTCTTTTTTTGTACCTTCGTCGAACCAAACTGTGATAGCACCATGCTACCAAACTTCTAAATGTGACATTTGGGGTGCAAGTGCTATGGTTATGAGCGAATTAATAGATATGCTGACCGATAATATATAACTCTTAAATCAATCGCAATCCTATGAAACGAAGAATTATTCAATCCCTGATTTTCGTTCTTTTTGTGGCCATAAGTGGCGGTGTTTTTTACATTCACCTCCTCACTCCAATTATTACAGGTTATGCTGCCAAAAATTTGGCTTCGGGTGTTTTTGTTGCTCATCGTACACAGCAAAGCATGGAGGCTATCGATTTGAATTTTTCGTTTATCAAATTCACTTCCAATAAGGTGGATTTTGAGAAAAAAGAAGTTACAAGCCGCTTTTTGTGGGCAAGTTCAAAAGCCATTTATATCGAAGGTTTTGGATGCACACTCGTCCGTGGCGATGAAAACGAAATCAGAAACCGTCCATACACCCAAGTTCCACTTCCAAATGTTAATCCCGATACCATTGCATGGCCTGCAGGCGATAAACTAGCCGATAGCATACCAACGGGCATTAACATGAAAATATTGAATGCTGCTATTGCTAATGCTTTTACCGACACCGCTGATACAAAAGGCACTTTTGGAGTGGCTGTGGCTTACAAAAATCAATTAGTGGCCGATCAGTATCGCGAAGGATTTTCGTCGAAAAATCTGTTTTTAAGTTGGTCCATGGCAAAAAGTTTTACACATGCCTTGGTGGGTATAATGGTAAAAAAAGGAATACTCGACATAAACAAACCTCTTGATTTTGATCAGTGGAATAATGATGGACGAAAGGAAATTACGCTTCAACATTTGATGCACATGAATGCAGGGCAGGACTGGAACGAGAACTATGGTAACTTATCGGATGTAACGCTTATGTTGCACAAATCGACCAATATGGGGCTTTTTGCCATTGAAAAACCACTTATAGCTAAGCCCGATTCCAGTTGGGTTTACAATTCGGGTGCTACCAATATTGTGAACTACGCCATGCGCCAAAAGTTTAAGTCGGCTGCCGATTATTATGCATTTCCGCGCACCGAATTGTTTAACCCCATGGGTATGCGAAGTGCTATTTTCGAAACTGATGCTGCCGGTACTTTTGTTGGATCATCGTATATTTATTGTACTATGCGCGATTATGTGCGATTTGGATTACTCTATTTAAATAATGGGAATTGGTTGGGCAATGAACTTTTACCACCAAATTGGGTAAGCAATGCACGTAGCGAGTCAAATGGCTCAAAGGGCGAATATGGCTCCTTGTTTTGGTTGAATCTATCCAACGAATATCCGGGAGTTCCCTCCGATTTATTTATGTGTCGCGGACACGATGGGCAATATATTTACATTATTCCTTCGCTCCAATTGGTAGTTGTGCGCACTGGTTTCTCCAAAAAAGGAACATTTAATTTACAATCGTTTTTGGCTTCTATTGTCAAAGCTGTAAATTAATAAGGAAAGAGCTTTTTCAAATGTAGTATTGTATAATTACTACTTCTGAAAAAGCTCTTTATAAGTTTAAAATTTAGTTGGTTCTATTCCAACACTTCGTTGTCGTGCATTTCTTTCATAAATGTCACAAAATCGTTTTTCTTATCTGAGTCCATCCATTCCAAGCTTCGGCGAGGGTGCGCATTCAAAGCTCCTGAAATAAGGTAAGGAATGTGATAACCCCAATCAATCTGACTTTGCATAGGATGTACATAATCCTGAATTACTTGTAGCAATGGTAATAAGCGGTATTTTGGATTTTTGAGGAATGCAATCAAAATTTCAATAGGGCAGTTTCCGGCTCCACGTCCTAATCCCATAAGGGTAGCATCCAGCATGGTACAACCTTCCATAATAGCCGTGTAAGTGTTCGACATTGCCATTTGCATGTTGTTATGTGCATGAATTCCAATTTCCTTACCGGGAAGTGCGTTGGTGTATTTACGCACTAAATGTTGAATCGATTCCACATACATACTTCCAAAACTATCCACGGCATAAAATACTTTTACACGTGATTTGGCAATATCTTTCAATGCTTCATCCAATTCGTGCTCATTAACTGTGGAAACAGCCATTAAGTTAATACAAACTTCGTAACCTTTGTCAAGGCAATGGTGTGCCAATGCAACAGCTTTATCAACCTGATGTACATAACAAGCAACGCGTATCATGTCTAATAAACTGTCCGAAGCCATTGGTATATCATCTAAATCAATGCGTCCTATGTCGGCCATAGCAGAGAGTTTTAGGTTGGTTTCGTTTTTACCAACTATGCGTTCCAAGTCCTTTTGGTGGCAAAACTTCCATGGGCCCATTTCTTTACGGCTAAACGCTTTTTCGCTACTCAAATAGCCAATTTCCATATAATCAACACCTGCTTCGACGCAAGCATTATAAACTCCCCGAACAAAATCGTCCGAAAACTGCCATTTATTCATTAACCCACCGTCGCGTACGGTGCAATCCATTACTTTAATTTCTTGTTTGTACATGTTATATAATTTCCAATTGTTTATTTTGTTTTGCATTAATTCGAATCTAGTAATCTTGTTTTATTTTTTATCAAAAAGCGCCAATTCAATCTGAATATTGTGATTTATTAAACAGGAGAATATTTGTTGAAATGTAGTTTTGTCCAATCCGGCTTGTTCAGCCCATTCGCCTCGCAGGCGAATTACTTCTTCTTTTCTATCTTTAGCCACAACACTTTCAACATCGGTTTTGTAGTTTACTATTTCGGCAACATACAAACTACGTTGAGCAAACAATGATATTATTTCTTTATCAATCTGATCAATCTGACAACGAATATCTGCTTTATCTTTGCATTCGTGTGGTAAAAGTGTAGTAGTAAAAGGCATAATAAGTGCAATTATAAATATTTCATACAAAAATACATCAATATTTTCTGTTTTGAAAATATATGGTGCAATTTAATAACAATCTAACACAATTTATAATTTTGCCATTGTAAGTATTTGCCTGTATAATCGTTTAACAAAACGAAAAAAATCCAACTCAAACTTGAGTTGGATTTTCATTTATAACTTGTTATTGTCAACTAATCAGTTGATTACACATTAAATCGGAAATGCATAATATCGCCGTCGGTAACTACATATTCTTTGCCTTCTACATTCATTTTGCCGGCTTCTTTACAAGCTGCTTCGGATCCTAATGTCACAAAATCGTTGTATTTAATAACTTCGGCACGTATAAAACCTTTTTCGAAATCGGTATGAATCACTCCGGCACACTGTGGCGCTTTCCATCCACGCTCAAAAGTCCAGGCGCGAACTTCCTGAACACCAGCTGTAAAATAAGTTTGTAAATCGAGCAAATGATAGGCTGCACGAATTAAACGAGCCACGCCGGATTCTTGTAAGCCGGCTTCTTCCAAAAACATCTGACGTTCTTCGTAAGTTTCCAATTCAGCAATATCGGCTTCGGTAGCAGCAGCTACAATTAAAATTTCTGCTCCTTCGTCT
>CAIWIS010000239.1 GCA_903912795.1 uncultured Bacteroidales bacterium | reverse complement strand
TATTGCCTTTTCGACTTGAAAATCGTATATTATTTTTCCAAAAATTTTATGATTATGCAACCACGAGTTTAACTTTGGCGAACTGCGTGCAAAAAAGTATGCAGCCAATAACACAAATGGAGTGGTAGGTAAAATGGGCAAAAATGCCCCTATTACACCCAATGCTAAACTTAAAACACCTAAACCAGCCAAAAATATCCTCATTCAGAATTTACAATTAGAATTTATTCAAAACTAACAACAAACTCTACCCTTCTGTTCTTAGCTTTGCCTTCAATTGTAGTATTTGGTGCCACAGGTCGGTTCTGACCATAACCATTGGCAGTTAATCTATTGGCATCAATTCCTTTGGTTATCAAATAGTCACGTACAGCATTAGCCCTGTTTTTCGACAAAGTTAAGTTTGTCTCAGGCTTACCTTCGGTGTCGGTATGACCTTGCACTTCAACTCTATAATTAGGATTTTCGGCTAATACTTTGGCTACATGATCCAAAATCACAAACGACAAAGGTTTGATTATATATTTAGCCGTTTCGAATTGAATTCCTTGAATTGCTTTTTGGAAAACTACACGTACTTCCTTTTTTATTTCCGGACAACCACCATTCGAAGCTACACCAGCCAATTGTGGACATCTATCCAAACGATCTACTATACCATCGCCATCAGTGTCCTTATCAACAACAGGTGTAGATACAACCACAGGCGCAACAACTGGCACTTCCTCTACTTTAGGTTGCTCAACCACCGGTGCCACAACTTTAATGGTACAACCAGTTGTATCGACCATACTGCGCTCATCGGCAGGCGTTTTAGGGCATTTATCCAAATAGTCTGGCACGCCATCCATATCTGTATCTTTCGGACAGCCATTTTTATCGACCGTTTTGTAAGCTTGATAAGGTGTATCGGGGCATTTATCTAAATAATCGAATACACCATCGCCATCGGTATCGAGCGGACAGCCATCAGCATCAATCGTACTGTATGCTTCTTTAGGTGTATCGGGGCATTTATCGTAATAATCAGGCACTTTATCACCATCGGTATCGAGCGGACAACCTTTTTTATCCACAATTACACCATGAGGCGTATCCGGACATTTATCTCTGCGATTGCTAATTCCGTCATTATCTGCATCTATTTTATTACCAAAAACAATATTAAAGCCAATGGCTACATTTAAACGTTCGGTTTTTGCTGGTACTCTGCTTATTGTTTTTGTTCCAAGAGCGGTACCAACAACTGGTATACTCGAAAGGTCGACACTATAAGGTGTTTTAAGTGGCGCATAATTAAAAGGAATGTAATCAGCTGTTGCAAACAAATTAATCATGCCTAATCTAAATCCTAATCCTGCACCTAAATTACTTCCACGTCCATTTAATAATGAATACGACAATGATAAGTTGAACCAGTTAACCGGTTTTACATTGAATGAGGTTGTTAAATTCGAATATAAATTTTTATTATAAATCATTGTGGACGAAAGCAATCCTATGCTTAATGCATTATTTAAAAATCCATATTCACCACTAATATTTACTTTTGGACTAAGGGAGGTTTTAAAAGAATTATTTGTAGCAGGGTCAATTCGGACTGAATCCAGAAAATCAACCAATAAATTATCGGTAATTGTATTCGAATTAATTCCATCAATAAGCTCATCAATAGTAAATCCTGTAATACGCGACAATGTGTAATGTACTCCTAAAGTGTTATTTGAAGGATTAGTTTTCCAGTTAATACTTCCCAAATCAGTTACAGCAGCCCCGATTCGCAAATTTTCGGTAGGCTTAAATTCGATACCAAGATCAACACCAATTCCAGTTCCGGTTGGTTTCATCAAACTAGCTAAACCACCTGTTTGAATATCAGGGTATGCATAATCAAGCTTAGCTTCCGTATTTAAAGTCCATTTATCAATACCCGAAGTATATTTAAAACTATCAAAACCAAGATTGGCAGCACCCAAACCATACAAATACTTAAGCTTTAAGCCAACATACCATTTTTCGTTTAATTGTTTTGAATAACCCAAAGCAGCTTCGATATATGAATTAGCATTTACGCTTAATGATGTAAAATCAAATAAATTATTTACAAGTATTGGAGTGCCATCCGGATTAAATCGAACATT
Organism: uncultured Bacteroidales bacterium; assembly: GCA_903912795.1. Taxonomy (GTDB): domain Bacteria; phylum Bacteroidota; class Bacteroidia; order Bacteroidales; family Paludibacteraceae; genus Paludibacter. The sequence continues at coordinate 2,125 of CAIWIS010000239.1, read as the reverse complement.
TCCAATTAAGCCCATTTCAATCATATCCTTGGGGATACCAATACGTACGGATGATTTTAACGTAGAGCTGAAATTCCAATAAGAACTTTTGGTTCTAAAACCAAAACCAAGCAAATTAATATCGGCATCTACATTCAATAAAGTTGTGGGTTTAATTGTATTAAGCAAATCAAATTTAGGCAATGCTAATGAACTAACGGTTAGCGAATTATTACCCACATGAAGCTGTGTATTACCTACTACAGGCAAACTTAAATAAAACCCACTAAGAGGCTGAATAGCAGGATTGAAGCTATGACGAATTGGCACATTATCAAGAAAATACAAGGTATTTACTTGCTGTGCCTTGGTAGGTTGCAAAAACAGAAAACCCAACATAAAACATATAAAAAACTTCTTCAATCTCATCGTAATAATTTTAAAACATAAAAGCTTAACAACAAAACTATAAAACCCTGTAAACTTACTCTCCTTTTGAATATTTACCTAATTTAAGTTTAATGAAATTCTCCTTTTGCAAGGTAATTTTCCTATTTTCATCGCTTTCGACTTTTATTTTAAACGAAATATTTTTTGTCAACTTGAGTTTATCCAGTTGCGAGTCAGCAATAATAATTTTCAAATCAGAAACAGCACTTGTATTTGGAATAACTAAACCATTATTGTCAATCTGAGGTGCTGTAATTATGGAATCGGCCAATAGCTTCAGGCCTGAAATTGGTTGCATTGCAGCATCCAAAAAGCTTAAACTGAGCTTTCCTTTCAGAGGTAAATTATTGGTAACTTTAAGTATAAGCTGCATTTGATCAATAATATTGACATCAATCAAACTTCCTAAATCAACATTTTCTAAAGTATCTCTAAATTCAAAATTACTACCTGCATTTAGTTTAAGAGGTATCTTTACATCGATATGTGCAGTTAAATTAGCATCAGGGGTTGCAAAATCCAATGGGTCTGTATCAACACGGGCATTTGTAATCTTGAATTTATAAAAAAGTCGGTCGGGCAAAGGAAAACGATCGAAAAAATGAGAAATATCGCCATTGGCCAAGGTGTGGTCAAGCACGAAAGAGGTTTTAACCGGCACTCCACCAAAAGTTGAAATTCTATCAATAATTTTCGTAGTGGATTTCTGTCCATTAAACAAGGCATAAACAGGCGTAAACGCAGGGTCATCGGACTTATAAGCTTTGATAGAATCGAGTGCCAAATTTATTTTAACTCCCGAATTATTATACAAATCAAACTTTATGATAGGTTCGGCAATTTTAAAAACACCGCTAGATGGTAATTGCATAATATATTGAGCCATCTCCACAACTTTACCTTGCTCTTCGTTAGCAATTGCAGGTTTTATCTTACCGTAATATACCTTTGTATCCAAGTCAAAAAGACGATAAGTTATCAAAACCTTTGATGTAGGTAAGGTAACAATTGGCGTATTACCAGCTATAACCTCTACACGTACAGTGATATTGAGCGTTGATAAATTGTTTGGTGTAAAAAGTGTAAAAGGATTAAGCGTGACTACCTCAGTAGCATTGAACACGGTAGGCTTAAAAACAATACTAGAACCAGCGCCTTTCGAAGCATCGCCACCTGGTGCAAAGACCAATTCGTTCGATTGAAATAAGGTAGTAACCCGAATATTGGCTGGATCTACATTAAGATTTTGTGTTGAGACTTTAATCTCTATTTTAGCGCTATTAATTTCGGTAGTTACAATTTGCTGACCTGCCACTACAGAATTGAAATCGAGATTCACTACATGATTAAAGTCGGGAGCCGAAACAGTTTGATTGGCCGGTATAACGCCTGTCGGCACTGAATATGTCTCATTTAAGGTTACCAGATTATCAAGATTAATAATATCTCGAAAGCTCCACGTAATAGTATCGTTAAATTTCACAAAAATTGAGTTATCGTCAGCATCAATAAACTCTAAAGTATCAAATTGTTGCAATATGTCGTTGAGTGTAATTGTACTCTCGCCAATAGGTATTACGTATGATTGACCATTTATTAATGTATCAATCTGATTATCCCAGTCGATAACGGTGGTGCAGGCATAAGTTATAAATATTACGAATAAAACAGCAATATGTTTTTTCAAAAATTGAAG
>CAIWIS010000238.1 GCA_903912795.1 uncultured Bacteroidales bacterium | reverse complement strand
TCTGGGAAACGTAACTGTACTCTAAAAAAGTAGAATACCGCAAGACCTTCTACTGATTATTCAAAATATCCTCCGGGCAGAATGTGTTCGGGGGATATTTATTTTATACCCGAATTGATATAATAGACAAGAAATAAGCCTGATTTATACCCGATATAGTATAATTATAACAGAAAAAGCAATAATTATACCTGATATGGTATAATATAAAAAATTATTACTATATTTGCACCCGATAGGGTATAGATAACAACTCATTACTTTCTAATTCTTCACAATATATGACATTAAGCGATTTTGTAAAAAATAAGCGGAATAATGCTAAACTTACTCAGCCTGAACTTGCCGAAAAAGCAGGTGTTGGCCTTCGATTTCTGCGCGATTTAGAACAAGGGAAACCAACCCTTCGCATAGATAAAGTAAATCAGGTATTACAGTTGTTTGGTCACGAACTTGGTCCTGTCAAAATAAGCCCAGATGAAAAAAATATAAATTTGTAGAAAATGAGAAAAGCTGAAATTAAATTCAATGAAAACACAGCTGGATGGCTTACACAGGACGAAAATGGATTTCATTTTGTATACGACAGTGACTATTTACACGGAAACAAATCTATTTCGGTAAGCCTCACTTTACCTTTACAAGAAAAAGTATTCGACAGTCCCATATTATTCCCCTTTTTTGATGGTCTGATACCTGAAGGTTGGTTGCTTGATATTGTCGAAACAAACTGGAAGCTTGACCCTCGTGATAGAATGGGTTTGTTATTGGCTTGCTGCAAGGATTGTATTGGAGCTGTTAGTGTATTCCCAGTAGAAACTAAAGAATAATAACCTAATTATTTAAGTATGCGTTGTTTATATTGTTATCAGACATTAACCGAGAATGAAGTAGATTTCCATGCCTCATGCAGCCGAAAACTCTTTGGTACTGCTACATCCCCAGTGCTACCTTATGATGAAAACCAAATGAGCACCTTGGCATTAAAAGTCATACAAAGTCAAATAACTGTTACTGGCGTTCAACCAAAACTCTCATTAAACCTTACCAGCGGTAAAAATAAGACGGAACCGAAACGTTTCACCATAGTTGGATTGTGGGGAAACTATATATTAAAACCGCCAATTGATAAGTTCCCTCAAATGCCAGAAGTGGAAGATTTAACCATGCATTTAGCAAAAATTGCCAAAATAAGAATTGTTCCACATGCACTTATTCGTTTAAAATCGGGTCAGTTAGCTTATATTACAAAACGTATTGACCGCACTGACAGGCATAAACTGCACATGGAAGATATGTGCCAAATTACTGAACGACAAACAGAACATAAATACGAGGCTTCTTGCGAACAGGTTGCAAAAGCAATATTAAAATACTCAGCTAATCCCGGATTGGATGTTGTGAATTTTGCCGAAATAATATTGTTTTCATTTCTTACAGGAAATGCCGATATGCACTTAAAAAACTTTTCATTTATTTACGATCCACAAAATGGACCAGTACTTTCACCTGCATACGATATGCTATCTACCGTATTGGTTAACCCAAAAGATGATGAAGACATGGCTTTATTCCTGAATGGAAGAAAGAAAAAATTGAAACGGAGCGACTTTGAAAATGCATTTAACACAATGAAGTTAGATGTAAGGCAACAAAATAATATCTTTGCTAAAATGGAAAATTCCCAAAATAAATGGATTGAATTTATTCATTTAAGTTTTTTAAGTGATGATTTTAAAGACAAATACATTCAACTTATAAATGACAGATTTGATCGTCTGAAATAATTAGCGGTCAGGCTTCGCCAGATAATGAGAAATCTACTAAATTTAGCAAATTATAGTTTCCTATTTAACCGTAGAAACATATTTTTTGTTACTTTTGTCAGTTGTATGTCAAAATTACAGTCAATCACAATAACAAACTATGCAAACGTCTGAAATACAAGCTGTAAAACAACGATTTGGAATTATTGGAAATTCCGAATTATTAAACAGAGCTATTGATATTGCCGTACAAGTATCGCCTACCGATTTATCGGTGCTTATTACCGGCGAAAGTGGTGTTGGAAAAGAAAATTTTCCACAAATTATTCATAACTATAGCCATAGGAAACATGGTCCGTATATTGCCGTAAACTGTGGTGCCATTCCCGAAGGTACTATCGACTCCGAACTATTCGGACACGAGAAAGGTTCGTTTACGGGTGCCATGTCCGACCGAAAAGGTTATTTTGAAGTAGCCGATGGTGGAACCATTTTTTTGGATGAAGTGGGCGAATTGCCTTTATCTACTCAAGTTCGACTTTTGCGTGTACTCGAAACGGGCGAATTTATTAAAGTAGGATCGTCGAAAACCCTCAAAACCAATGTACGCGTAGTGGCTGCTACAAACCTGAATATGAGCACAGCAACTCGCGATGGTAGATTTCGTGAGGATTTATTTTACCGACTAAATACGGTTCCAATTGTGGTACCTCCCTTACGTGAGCGTAAAGATGATATAGCTTTACTTTTCCGAAAATTTGCGTCGGACTTTGCTGAAAAATACCGTATGCCTCCTGTTCGACTAACCGACGATGCCAAACGCTTGTTGATGAACTACTATTGGAATGGAAATATACGTCAGTTAAAAAATATTACGGAACAAATTTCGGTCATTGAACAACAACGTGAGATAAATGCACAAATTCTAAGCATCTATCTGCCTGAAAATGAAATGGAACGCATGCCTGCACTTTTTTCGCGCCAGGGTAATGATAATAAATCGTTTAACAGCGAGCGTGAAATTTTGTACCAAGTGCTATTCGACATGAAAAAAGACATGAACGATTTGAAAAAGATAGTTCACGATATGATGAATGGTCAACAAAACACTCCAACTCCATCTGAAAATCAGTATGCCTCAACCATTTTATCGCATACCGATAATATTTTCAAAACAAGTGTTGCACCAGTTGATATTTTTAGCGATAAAATGCCACGAGAACCGAAAACATTTAATAATCAGACTGATACAACCGACGATTTTGAAGTTGCCGAAGAATATCATGAAATAGAAACTACCTCGCAGCCTCAAACGCTTGAGGAAATGGAACGACAGATGATTAAACAAACATTGGATAAATATAGAGGTAAACGAAAAAATGCAGCCGAAGAACTTCAAATTTCGGAACGCACACTTTATCGCAAAATAAAAGAATATGGAATTGAGTAGTAAGCAATGAGCAGTGAGCAGTGAGCAGTAAGCAGTAAGTAAGAAAGTAAGAAAATGAGAAAGTAAGAAAATGGAAATTGGAAAAATAAAAATACTGACAATCGTCTTTGCGGTCATGCTGTTTTCGGGCTGCACCATTTCGTATAAATTTAACGGTGCTTATATTGATTATACAAAAACAAAAACTATATCGATAAGCGAATTTACAAACACAGCCGAGCTAATTTATGCACCGTTAACGCAGCAGTTTTCGGAGCGATTACGCGATTTATACACTCGAAACACACGCCTGCAAGTGCTCAAAAAAGCGGGCGATATGCATATCGAAGGTGAAGTTACTGAATATTACTTAACGCCAATGGCCATTAGTGCCGATACCTATGCTTCGCAAACAAAACTAACTATAACCATCAACGTGCGTTTTACTAATAATAAAAATCCGGAGGATGACTTTGAAAAAAAGTATTCAGCCTATCAAACCTTTGATAGTTCAAAACTTTTGAACGATGTGCAGGATGAACTTTTAAAAACAATAATTGAAGAAATAGCTGACAATATTTACAACGATACGGTTGCAAAATGGTAAAAGGCAGAGCTAATATTTACACTTTTCGATGATCTTTATTACTCCAAATGACTACAGAAAAATTCATATCGCTCTTAAAACATCCGGAGGATTGTACCGTAGATATTTTACCCGACATAAAGGAAATATCGGAGCAATTCCCTTATTTTGCACATGCGCACATTCTGCTTGCTAACATCAAACACCACTCAAACGACATTCAATCAACTACATACACAAACAGAGCAGCCATATACACTGCCGATAAAAGCAATTTATTTTATTACATACATCCATCTGCGGGCATATTGGCGGAGCCAAAACGATTAGAAAGAGACTCGCATCAATCAGGCAATTATTTTGAAATGATTGAGAAAGTTGAAACAGCAGGAGGCGATACCAAACAAAGTTTAAAAAGTTTGGCCGAGCGTTTAAAAGCTTCACGCGAAGCGTTTCAGGGCAAAGCAACCGAAGAGAAAACAGCAGAACTTAAAGTACCAAAAATCAATACGGAAGAAACAAAAACAATACGCATACCAACGCCCGATTATTTTGTAATTGAAGATAAACCTCAAACTATCGAAGCACAAATTACGGAAGAATATGCAAAAAAGCTCATAATCGACAAAAAATATAGCGAAGCAATTGCAATATTGAACCAATTAAATTTGATTTATCCAAAAAAAAGTATTTACTTTGCAGACCAAATTCGATTTTTGGAAAAAATACTCGTAAACAAAAAAAAATAAACATATTATGTACATTCTTTTCACTATTTTAATCGTTATTGCCTCAGCATTACTTATACTTTTAGTTTTAGTTCAAAACTCAAAAGGCGGTGGATTAGCTGCTGGTTTCTCTTCTACAAATCAAATTATGGGTGTTCGCAAAACCACTGACTTTCTTGAAAAAGGAACTTGGTTTTTAGTAATATTTGTTGTTGTTTTCTCAGTTGCAACAGTAGCTGTAAACAAAAAAACAGTTGCAACAAACGATTCGGAAATCAAAGAAAACTACCAAAATGCTAAAAAAGCAGAGCCAGGTGTAGTAGCTCCGGGTTTTGGTGAAAATCCCGAAGCAGCAAAAGAACAGCCTGCTCCACAAAAATAATATTCCGAAAAAAAATATAGAAGCGTATCAGAATAATATTTTGATACGCTTTTTTTATAAACAGAGCAAAGATCAAGGAACAAAGATTAAAGAATAAAATACATTAGACTTTTGACACCGGACTTCTTGAATTTAAGTCTTTATTCTTTGCTCTTTACTCTAAAGTCTAAAAAAATGAATCTGATAGAAATAGTCGATTATGCCGGAACTTTTGCTTTTGCAATAAGTGGAATACGGTTAGCTTCGGCCAAAAAATTCGATTGGTTTGGAGCTTATGTTGTTGGACTTGTTACTGCCATTGGTGGAGGTACCGTGCGCGATTTATTACTCAACCTTACCCCTTTTTGGATGCTTCAACCGTCCTATCTTATCATTACAGGGGTAGCATTACTGGCAGTAATACTCGCTGGCAAACGCATGAAAGTTTTCAACAATGCCTTTTTTATATTCGACACCATAGGTCTGGGCTTATTTGTGGTTGTAGGCATTGAAAAAAGCATCGAAGCTGGATTTCCGTTCTGGGTAACCATAGTAATGGGGATGATTACAGGTTCGGTAGGTGGAATAATTAGAGATATCCTTATCAACGAAGAGCCGCTTATTTTCCGAAAAGATATTTATGCATTGGCCTGTGTATTTGGAGGTGTTGTATATTACGTATGTACAATTCTGCATTTCCAAGTTGAAATTACACAAATAATTTCAGCAACTTCGGTTATAGTCATGCGTTTTTTAGCCGTAAAATACCATTTAGGATTACCAGCGTTGAAGAATGATTGATGATGTGGTGATGTGGTGATGTGATAATATGATAATCCTGATACATTTCCGACATATCGGAACTGGCAGGGACAAGATGTGATAATTAATAATAACGCGAACTTGCCTGCGGCAGGCAGGGCCAAAAACGGCGCAGCCCTAATAACGTACGAAGTACCAAATAACGACGCAGCCCTAATAACGCACGAAGTGCAAAAAAAAAATGCTACAAATAAACGATACAATATTAAGTTTAGATTTGCTTGAAGAGCGCTTTGTGTGCGACCTTGCCACTTGTAAGGGTGCATGTTGCGTAGAGGGTGACGAAGGTGCCCCCGTACTGAAAGAGGAGGTTGACACTATCAATAAACTACTACCAATAGTATGGGACGATTTGGCTGAGGAATCAAAGAAAGTAATTGAAAAACAAGGTATTTCGTACACAGATAGAGAAGGTGAACTGGCAATTTCGATTGTAAATGGTGCGGAATGTGTTTTTACGTATTACGACGAAATGGAGGTGTGTAAATGTGTACTCGAAAAAGCGTTTCGCGAAGGTAAAACCGACTTCTATAAACCAATATCATGTCATTTATACCCTGTTAGAGTTAAAAAATTCGACGATTTTACAGCCGTAAATTATCATCGCTGGCATGTATGTGGATGCGCCAGGAAGCTCGGAAGCAAATTAAAAGTACCTGTTTATCAATTTCTGAAAGAACCACTCATTCGAAAATTTGGAGCAGATTGGTACAGTCAGGTGGAGATTGCCGCCAAAGAATTGAAGATTCAAAGTTCTGAATTATGAGTTATGAGTTATGAGTTATGAATTATGAGTTAAGAGTTAAGAGTTATGAGTTATGAGTTATGAGTTTAAGAGTTATGAGTTTAATAAATAAATAACAATAGGATGAATGTTGAAATAATTACCATTGGCCACGAAATTCTGATTGGTCAGATAGTTGATACCAACTCGGCCTGGATGGCTGTGGAGCTTAACAAAGCTGGATTCGAAATAGCTCAAATTACTTCGGTGCACGACAATAGCGAGCACATAATTGAAGCACTTGACATGGCACTTACACGTGCCGATATTGTACTTTTTACGGGTGGAATAGGGCCAACAAAAGACGACATTACCAAACAAACTTTATGTAAATACTTCGACACCAAATTAGTTTTCAATGAAGAAGTGCACAACAATATTGAAACATTACTCAAAAACAGACAGCGAGCAATAAACGAGTTAACAGCTACTCAAGCTATGGTTCCGGAGAACTGTATCGTTATTCAAAATCCTATTGGCACAGCTCCAATAACTTGGTTCGAAAAAGCCGAAAAAGTGATAGTATCGATGCCTGGTGTACCTAGTGAAATGAAAAATGCCATGTCGACCGAAATTATTAATCGACTTCAGAAAAAATTCAACACTCCAGCCATTGTCCATAAAACTGTACTTGTAAAAGGATATCCCGAGTCGGCTTTGGCAATCAAAATTGCAGATTGGGAAAATGCTTTGCCCGACACAGTTCATTTGGCTTATCTACCCAATTATCAAATTGTAAAATTACGGTTGAGTGGAAGTTCAACCGACGAACTAGCACTGGAATTTGAAATAAACAGGCAAATAAGTCAACTTACGCAATTACTAGGCGAAGCTATTATTGCTTATGAAGATTTGCCACTGGAAGTGCTGATTGGGAAAGTTTTAAATGAGAAAAAAATGACAATTGCTACTGCCGAAAGCTGCACTGGAGGCAATATAGCACATAAAATTACAGAAATTTCAGGCAGTTCTCAATATTTCAAAGGTTCGGTTGTAGCGTATGACAATGAGGTGAAAACACAAGTGCTACGCGTCAATCCCAACACAATTAGTACCGAAGGAGCCGTAAGTGCTCATGTGGTTGAAGAAATGGCTGTAGGTGCACGTAAACTCATGCGTACCGACTTAGCTATTGCAACATCAGGAATAGCTGGCCCTACAGGTGGAACTGACGAAAAACCGGTGGGATTGGTATGGATTGGTATCAGCACTCCTGAAATAACAGCAAGCAGAATGTTTCAATTTGGAACGAAAAGAATTGAAAATATTGAAAGATCAACGCAATCAGCATTCTTATTTCTACTCGAAATACTAAGCTAAAATGCTGTACAATTGATGTTTATATGCATTTTACAAGTTTTATGAAATAATTGTAGAAATAAAAGATAAAAATGCTTGTCAGATTAGAAAATTTACTGTAATTTTGCGCACTGTTTTTGAGAAAAAATATAATACATAAATAAGATATACTGAAATGTCAAAAATTTGTCAGATTACCGGAAAAAAAGCAATGGTAGGAAACAATGTATCGCATTCAAAACGCCGCACAAAAAGGGTATTTGATGTGAACTTGTTCACAAAAAAGTTCTATTGGGTAGAACAAGACACTTGGATTAGCCTAAAATTATCGGCTGCCGGTTTACGCACTATCAACAAAGTTGGATTGGATGTAGCTATTAAAAAAGCTGCTGAAAAAGGTTATTTATACGCATAATCACTAGAAAACATCATGGCTAAAAAATCAAAAGAAGCACGTATCCAAGTGATATTAGAATGCACAGAGCATAAAGAAAGCGGAATGCCGGGCACATCGCGTTACATCACGATGAAAAACAGAAAAAATACCCCTGCACGTATGGAGTTGAAAAAATACAACCCCATTTTGAAAAAAGTAACTGTACACAAAGAAATTAAATAATATTTGAATCATGGCAAAGAAAGCGGTTGCATCTCTCCAAAGCGGAGAAGGACGTGCGTATGCAAAGGTTATCAAAATGGTGAAATCACCTAAGACCGGAGCATATATTTTTCAAGAAGAAATTGTACACAACGATAAAGTAAAAGATTATTTCGCAAAATAATTCTGAACTTTTATATTATAGCATAAAAAACCTCTCATTTGAAACCAAATGAGAGGTTTTTTTGTAGTTAACTCAGAAAAATGAATTAACTTTGCAAGCAATAAAAGAAGATATTAGAACCAAGAGCAAAGAACATAGATAGAAAATGGGAATTTTTAGTTTTTTTAATAAGGAAAAGAAAGAAACACTTGATCAAGGTTTATCGAAAACCAAAGAAAGTGTTTTTTCGAAAATAACACGTGCCGTAGCCGGAAAATCGAAGGTTGACGATGAGGTTCTTGACAATCTCGAAGAAGTTCTTATTACGTCGGATGTGGGTGTAGAAACTACGCTTCGGATTATCGAACGTATTGAAAACCGTGCTTCACGTGATAAATATGTAAACACTTCCGAACTAAATATTATTCTGAAAGAGGAAATAGCAGCTTTACTCTCCGAAAACAATTCGGATTTAACGATGGATTTCGAATCGGAATTGCCTCACACACCATACATTATCATGGTTGTTGGCGTAAATGGAGTAGGTAAAACTACAACCATTGGCAAATTAGCATATCAATTTACTAAAGCAGGTAAAAAAGTATATCTTGGTGCTGCCGATACATTTAGAGCAGCAGCAGTGGAGCAATTGGTAATTTGGGGCGAACGTGTGGGTGTGCCTGTTATCAAACAAAAAATGGGTTCCGACCCTGCTTCAGTTGCTTATGATACCTTAGCTTCGGCCAAAGCAAACAATGCTGATGTTGTTATTATTGATACTGCTGGGCGACTTCACAACAAAGTTAACTTAATGAATGAGCTTACAAAAATTAAAAATGTAATGCAAAAAATAGTACCTGAAGCACCTCACGAAGTACTTTTAGTACTTGATGGTTCCACCGGTCAAAATGCATTTGAACAAGCCAAACAATTTACCTTAGCAACTGATGTGAATGCATTGGCAATTACAAAGCTGGATGGCACAGCTAAAGGCGGTGTTGTAATTGGCATTTCTGACCAATTCAAAATCCCGGTAAAATACATTGGTCTGGGCGAGGGAATGGAACATCTGCAAGTATTTGACCGTAAGGAATTTGTGGAATCGTTGTTTAGTTGAAGCTGCTATTTAGAACAGAGGAACGCAAATAACGTTAATTTACACAAATCAATAACACTATTAAATTTGGCTATAATTTTTATTATTTGAATGTCGAAAACAAAAAATACAAAAGGAACAGTTGATGTAATTACGCTGGGTTGTTCAAAAAACCTAGTGGATTCGGAGCAACTTATGCGGCAATTCGATGCTTTGGGATATAGAGTTCGACATGATGCCGAAAAACCCGATGGCGATATTGTGATAATAAATACGTGTGGCTTTATTGGCGATGCCAAAGAGGAAAGCATAAACACTATACTTCAGTTTGCCGATAGGAAAAAGAAGAATAAAATGGATAAACTCTTTGTAATGGGTTGTTTATCCGAACGATATCTGGTCGATTTGCAGAACGAGATTCCTGAAGTGGATAAATTTTATGGAAAATTCAACTACACCAATATTCTTACTGATTTAGGACAAGAATTCAGAGCAGATTTAAGGCTCGAACGTACACTTACCACTCCAAAACACTATGCTTATCTGAAAATATCAGAAGGCTGTAACCGTATGTGTTCGTATTGTGCCATTCCGCTTATCACTGGCAAACATCGCTCCCGCCCTATCGAAGATATTGAAAATGAAGTGAAAAATCTGGTTGCGCAAGGTGTGAAAGAATTTCATCTGATTGCTCAGGATTTATCGTCGTATGGCTTGGACAAATACAAAGCAATGAAATTGCCCGAGTTAGTGGAGCGTATTTCGGATATCCCTGGAGTGGAGTGGATTAGACTCCATTATGCATACCCCGCTCAATTTCCTTACGACATTTTACGAGTAATGCGCGAGCGCGACAATGTATGTAAATACTTGGATATTGCGTTGCAACACATAAGCGACAACATGCTGAAAATCATGCGTCGCAACATCACAAAAGAACAAACATACGAACTTATTAATCGCATCCGTCAAGAGGTTCCAGGCATACATTTACGCACTACCATGCTAGTTGGACATCCGGGCGAAACCGAACAAGATATTGAAGAATTAAAAGAATTTCTTACATTTGCAAAGTTTGAGCGAATGGGTGCTTTTACTTACTCGAACGAAGAAGGAACGTATGCGTACGAAAAGTATGAAGACAACATACCCGAAGACATAAAGCAAGATAGATTAAACTCTATCATGGCATTGCAACAAGGCATTTCGGGCACAATAAATCAATCAAAAATTGGCAAAACACTCAAAGTGATGATTGATCGAATTGAGGGTGAAAATTATGTGGGAAGAACCGAGTTTGATTCACCTGAAGTGGATCCCGAAGTATTAATTCCACTTTCAACTCAGGGTGTAAAAATTGGCGAGTTTTATTATGCTGAAATTATTGACACTACCGATTTTGATTTATACGCTAAGTAAATTGCGAGTTATGAGTTTAGAGTTTGAAGTTTCGATTAGATAATTATGAATCACAAAGAATTAATTTCAAAATTAGCCTTGCGTACAAACTTGCCTAAAACCGAGGTTGAGGCACTGCTTGACGCCACTTCAATTATAGTAAAAGAACAACTACTTGAAGGTAAAATTATTGGCATTCAAAGTTTTGGAAGTTTCGAAGTTCGCAAAAAAGAAGAAAGACTATCGGTACATCCGGCCACACAAATTCGCACACTTATACCTCCAAAGTTGGTTGTAAATTTTAAACAAAGTAATATTCTGAAAGATAAATTAAACGAAATAAAGCTATGAGTAAGGATAAAATTTCATCGCAAGAAATGGTTGAACAAATTGCAACCAAACTTTCGGTAAGCAAACGTGTAGCTGAGGAATTTTTAAAATCGCTATTTTCCGAAATTGAGGAAGCATTGCTCAAAGGTGAATCGGTAAAAATTAAAAACCTTGGAACTTTTAAAATGCAGTGGAACGAACCACGTAAAAGTGTAAACGTTCAAACTGGCGAAGTCATCATAATTGATGGCTACAATAAAGTGACTTTTACGCCTGACTCCGATTTAAAAGAAGCAATAAATGAGCCTTATGCACATCTCGAATCAGTAGAACTTGATGGACAAGAAGTGCCTTCGTTCGAAATTGAAAAGCCAATTATTCAAACACCCGAAACACTGCGTAATTTAACGGAACAAGCTTCGGAAATCAAGGATATTTTATCCGAAATACAATCATTATCAGCAAAACAGCAGGAATCGAAACCGATTGAGACAATTGAGAAAGTCAATGAAACAGTTGAGAATGAAATTCCCGACTACGATTTAATATTGATTGACGAGGAAATTGAAACCATAGAAGAAGAAGAAATAAAAACTTCCGAACTAGAAATTGAACCCGAACCCACACCTGAGGTGAGTATTGCTGAGCCTGAAGTAATTGAAGAACCAGTAGTTAGCCCCTACGAACCTTCATATTCGTCAGCACAAGAACCTGAAAAAGAAGAGATTGTACAATCACCGTATGAACCAACATATTATACCGAAAAACAGGAAGCCCCAAATCCAAACGACACATTTTCAGAGGTTACAAGTGAGCCTTTCATTCTTGGCAAAAAGAAAAAACGCAAAGGACTTCGATTTTTGGTTGGATTTATTGTAGTCCTACTAATAATTGGTGGAGGAATATACGCTACTTATTTTTCTTCTTCGTGCGTACGGTGTTGGATTGAGTACGACTTATTATCGGATACTAATCGCATGAAAATGAACGATTATGCAAACACGTTTAAAGGTTGGTTTACTTCCGACAAAAAAGAGGTTAAGAACGAAGCAGTAAAATCAGAACCAGACAGCAAGATATCGTTACCTACCGATGTTGTTAAGACGCCTACTGACACGATTGAAATTATTGAAGATGTAACCAATACAGTTGATAGTTTGGAACAGTTGTTTGATAGTCGACGCGAATATGATGAGTATTTAGGCGAAGAAGAAATTAGCGAAGGAACTCGACTAACTACAATTGCACAGCGTTATTACGGCAAAAAAGAGTTTTGGGTTTACATTTACGAAGCAAACCGCGACAATATTGTTCACCCCGACCGCATCACTCCTGGCACCATTGTAAAAGTACCAAAAGTTGACAAACGTTTAATCGACAAAAAGAATCCACGTTGCTTACAAAAAGCAAAAGAATTACACGATTTGTATGTAGGTAAAAAATAATTTTTATTACAAAAATCTCACTCTTTAAAGTTCTGTATTATAGCACTAATACAGAACTTTTTTTTGTTCATTATTCTTAAAAATAGCCTTATTATTAGTCTCTGGAGGCGTTCTTTGTCATAATAATCTAAAATCAGGTTAATTGTTATTAATTGAGGATTTTAACACATCAATAATAGCTATTTTTGTTCTGCAAATTAAAACACAATACATAAAGTATTTAGTATGGATCAACTAATTGACATTAGAGAACTTAACGAGAGAATTGAAAAGCAAAGTGCATTTGTAGATGCTTTAGTAATGGGAATGGACAAAGTAATTATTGGACAGAAACATTTAGTAGAGTCATTATTAATTGGATTACTTTCAGATGGACATATCCTACTCGAAGGTGTTCCCGGACTTGCAAAAACGCTTGCAATCAAAACATTATCTGACTTAATCAAATGCGACTACAGTCGTATTCAGTTTACGCCCGACTTATTACCAGCCGACGTAATAGGCACCATGATTTACAGTCAGAAAAGAGAAGAATTTAGCATTAAAAAAGGTCCAATTTTTTCGAACCTTATACTTGCCGACGAAATAAACCGTGCTCCAGCCAAAGTACAAAGTGCTTTGCTCGAGGCCATGCAGGAGCGTCAAGTAACAATAGGCGAAAATACGTATAAACTAGATGAACCATTTCTTGTATTGGCTACTCAAAACCCAATTGAACAAGAAGGCACCTATCCACTTCCCGAAGCACAGGTTGACCGTTTTATGCTTAAAGTAATAATTAAGTATCCAAAAAAAGAGGAAGAGAAATTAATTATTCGTCAGAATTTATTAAAAGAAAAACCAAAAGTATCACCAATTTTATCGCCAAAAGATATTATTGCGGCTCGCGATGTAGTGCGTATGGTTTATATCGACGAAAAGATTGAACGCTATATTGTTGATATCGTTTTTGCAACTCGCTTCCCTCAGGATTATGGTTTGGAAGGCTTGAAAGATATGATTGCTTTTGGTGCTTCACCACGTGCATCTATCAATTTGGCTTTGGCTGCTCGTGCTTATGCATTTATCAAACGCAGAGGCTATGTAATACCTGAAGATATACGTGCAGTATGTTACGATGTGTTGCGTCACCGTATTGGCTTAAGTTACGAAGCAGAAGCAAATAACATGACTTCGGACGAAATAATTACTGAAATTCTGAATACAGTTGAAGTACCTTAATCAATTAATAATTAATAATTGACAATTAATAATTGAAGAAGTGGAAACGAGCGAAATTTTAAAAAAGGTACGAAAGATAGAAATTAAGACACGTGGTTTGTCGAAAAATATCTTTGCTGGCGAATACCATTCGGCTTTTAAAGGCAGAGGTATGACCTTTGCCGAAGTGCGTGAGTATCAGTACGGCGATGACATTCGGTCGATTGACTGGAATGTAACAGCTCGTTTTGGTCATCCGTATATTAAAGTTTTTGAGGAAGAACGTGAGCTGACAGTAGTATTAATGATTGATGTTTCGGGTAGTCGTAATTTTGGTACTGTATCGCAAATGAAACGCGATATTATAACCGAAACCGCAGCTACCATTGCATTTTCGACCATTCAAAATAACGATAAAATTGGCGTAATCTTTTTTTCGGATAAAATTGAAAAATTTATTCCTCCTAAAAAAGGAAAAAAACACGTATTACATATTATTCGTGAGTTGATTGATTTTAAGCCAGAAAGCAATTTAACCAATATAGGCGAAGCTCTTCGGTATTTCACCAATGCTATTAAAAAAAGTTCTACTGCTTTTATCATTTCGGATTTTCTTGATGCTGATTTTGAAAAAGAACTCACCATTGCTAATCGCAAACACGATATTGTAGCTTTACAAGTATATGATATTCGTGAAACTGAATTACCTGATGTTGGATTGATTAAGCTAAAAGACGCGGAAACAGGTAAACGAATTTGGGTGGACACTTCCGACAAAAGACTTCGAACGTCGTATAAACATAGTTGGGGCGAGAATCAACTTTCGTTGCAAAAATCGTTTACAAAATCGGGGGTCGACTTTGTTTCGATGAGTACTTCGGACGATTATGTGCGCTCGCTTATGAAATTATTTAAAATGAGAGCCTAGAACTCAATAAATGATTGATAATTAACAATTAATATTTTAATGAAAAAAGCAGTATTGTTTTTATTAATACTTTTTCTATTTTGCTCAAATGCTTTTTTGAATGCTCAAAAGTTTACTGTAGATGCAAAAATTGACTCTACAGTTATTCTTATAGGTGGACAAACTGCATTGACTTTTGAAATTAACCAGAAACCAAGTGATAAAGTAATTTCACCTTTATTTTCGGATACAATTATTGGCGGAATTGAAATTGTAGAAACGTTAAAAACCGACACTACAAAGGCCGACAATGGCAATATACTTATAAAACAACGCTACGTTGTGACTTCGTTTAACGATTCATTGTTGTATATTCCGCCTTATCCATTTATTATGGGTGATGATACTGTTTGGTCAAAATCGCTTTCGCTTAAAGTAGTACAACCATTCCAGATCGACACAGCATCGAATCAAATAGCCGATATTAAAATGGTTATGGACCCACCCTTTAATTGGAAAGCCATTGTTCGTATTGCACTTGTTGTTTTATTAATATTAATTATTTGTATATTAATTTTCTTTGTAATACGCCGTTTGGTTCAAAAGAAACCAATATTCGAGACTAAAGCACCTGAAGTTATTCAGCCAGCACATATTATTGCCATATCAGCTCTTGATAGAATTAAAAACGAGAAAGCATGGCAACAAAACCGTACAAAGCAGTATCATACCGATATTACTGATACTCTTAGGGTGTACATTGAAAAAATTTACAATATTCCTTGTATGGAAATGACTTCGGAAGAGATAATTGAAAATTTGAATCATTTGCGTTTCGAAAACAAACAAGCTTATACAATGCTTGTTGAAATACTTAAACTTGCCGACTTAGTTAAGTTTGCAAAATGGGAAGCAGCTCCCGACGAACATGAACATAGCTTATCCAATGCATATCAGTTTGTAAACGAAACAAAAATTATCGAAGAAGTTGTTGATATTGAAGACAATACTATAAAAGGACAATAATTCAACGACGATAAATTTTATCAAGAAAATGACATTTAATAATCCCGAATATCTTTTTATACTTTTACTGCTAATACCTACAATATATTGGTATGTGAAAGAGATGTATAAATCCGATGCAAGTATGCAAATTTCAACCCATCGGAATATACAGCAAATAAAGAAAAGTACAAAAATAAAACTGCTACATGCTCCTTTTGTGCTTCGAACGTTGGCAATTGTTTTTTTAACAATAGCCTTAGCTCGTCCTCAAGCATCGAATTCATGGCGAACCGAAAATACGGAAGGAATTGACATTATGCTTGCGCTCGACATATCGGGAACCATGATGGCTGAAGATTTGAGACCTAATAGATTGGAAGCTTCAAAAGATGTGGCTACAGAATTTATTCTTTCGCGCCCAAACGACAATATTGGATTAGTAGTTTTTTCGGGCGAGAGTTTTACGCAATGTCCGCTTACCACAGACCATGCTGTATTAGTAAATCTTTTTAAAGGCGTGGAATACGGCATGATTGAAGATGGTACTGCTATTGGACTTGGATTGGCAAATGCCATTAACCGTATAAAAGATAGCAAAACCAAATCGAAAGTAATTATCTTACTTACCGACGGATCCAATAACCGAGGTGATATTGCACCCATTACAGCTGCCGAAATTGCTAAAAGCTTCGGAATTAGAGTATATGCCATTGGTGTAGGCTCGTACGGCAAAGTAAATATCCCTGTACAAACACCTATGGGTATGCAATACCAACAAATGGACTCTGAATTCGACGAAAAATCATTGCAAGAAATTGCCTCAATGACTGGTGGAAGCTATTTTAGAGCTACTAATAACAACAAACTCAGAAGTATTTATCAGGAAATTGACCAATTGGAAAAAACAAAGATAAATGTAAAGGAATACAGTAAGAAAAATGAAGAATTTTATGTATTTGCACTGTTGGCTTTTTTGTTTTTATTAAGTGAGATTGCATTAAGAAACACCTTATTGCGTAAAATTCCGTAAATTAAAAATATGTTTAGATTCGCACATCCTGAATATTTGTTCCTGCTCATTACAATCCCTGTATTGATTGGGCTATTCATATACACGCAATACATCCGAAAAAAGAAAATTAAACTTTTTGGTAATCCTGAACTATTGGCCGAATTGATGCCCAATATTTCATACATTCGTCCACAAGTAAAATTCTACATTCAGGTTGCAGCTATTGCATTGTTAATTATTGTATTAGCACAACCTCAGTTCGGCACAAAAGTTGAAAAGGAAAAACGTAAAGGTATTGAAGTGATGATTGCATTGGACATTTCAAATTCGATGATGGCTCAAGATTTACAGCCAAGCCGACTCGAAAAATCGAAACAAGTGCTTTCGAAACTTGTAGATAATATGACCGAAGATAAAGTAGGTTTAGTAGTTTTTGCCGGCGATGCATACACCCAATTACCTATTACAGTGGATTATGTATCGGCTAAAATGTTTATGAGTACAATAAATCCAAAACTCGTTCCACGTCAAGGTACTGCCATTGGTACTGCTATCGATTTATGTATTAAATCATTTGGCGAAACGAAAGAAAAAAGCGAAGCAAGTCGTGCAATTATTGTTATAACTGATGGTGAAAATCACGAAGACGATGCCATTGGAGCAGCCAAATTAGCAACCGAAAAAGGAATAATTGTTCATGTAATTGGAATGGGAAAACCCGAAGGTGCTCCTATACCAGTTGATGGCACTATGAGTTTTTGGAAAGACAAAGATGGCAATGTGGTTGTATCCAAATTGAATGAGGAAATGTGTAAAAACATTGCTCAAGCTGGTGGTGGTGTATATGTTCGTGCAGATAATTCCAATTCGGCTAATAGAGTTATAAATAAAGAACTAGACAAATTAGCAAAATCCGATATTAAAACACAGGTTTTTTCGGATTACAACGAACAATTTCAGTCTTTTGCTATTTTTGCCTTAATTTTATTGTTGATTGAGGGTTTTATATTCGACAGACAGAATAAAAAACTGAACAAACTCAAGATATTTAACTTAAAAGAAAAAATACTGAAAAATAAGTAGTTTTGAATTATGAGTTTTGAGTTGTTGATCTGTAGATTACATTAAATAAATTTGAATTTTGAAAATGAAATTATTTGAAATTAAATGGCAGTTTATACTATTCTGCGCGCTTATTGTGTCATCTACATTGAGTGCTCAGGAAGAATCGACTGACGTGCGTGAAGGCAATAAATTATATAAATCTGATAAGTTTGTAGATGCAGAGGTAGCCTATCGCAAGGGATTACAAAAAAATCCAAAGTCGTTTGAAGGCACTTATAACTTAGGAAATGCACTTTTTAAACAAAAAAAATATCCCGAAGCGTTGGAGCAATATAAAAATGCTTTAGCATTACAACCAACTGCTAAAGATAAAATTGCAGCTGCATTTCATAATGCGGGCAATGCATTACTTTCCGACAAAAAAATTGAGGAAAGTATAAATGCCTATAAAATGGCACTCAAAGCTAACCCAAAAGATGATGAAACGCGCTATAACCTGGCTTATGCTCAAATGATGTTGAAGAAACAACAGCAGAATAAAGACAAAGACAAGGATAAAGAGAAGGAAAAAGAGCAGAAAAAAGAACAAGACAAGAATCAACAACAACAGCAGCAGCAACCTCAAATGTCGAAACAAAATGCTCAGCAAATTTTGGAAGCATTGATGCAGGATGAGAAAAATACCATGGACAAGAAGAAGAAACAACCAGTGAGAGCTCGTAAAAGTGCTGATAAAGATTGGTAGGCAATGTGTCAATGTGGTAATATGCCCACTCGGCTTTGCCACTTGGCGTACTTGCCTGCGGCAGGCAGGGCCAAAAATGGGATAATGTGAAGACTAACCCATATTCAAATTTCTTATTTACTTAATTTCCAATTTTCAAATTTCAAATTACTAACTTAAGTATATATGAGACTTAAAATATTATTTTTTAACATCTTATTAATAAGCACATTAAGCGCATTGGCTGAAGAACCAGTACGTTTCACTGCTTCAGCACCATCTACAGTCATTCTTGACCGACCATTTCAGTTGGTATATACAGTTAATGCTACTGGAAAAGATTTACGTACTTCCGACTTTAATAATTTT
Source organism: uncultured Bacteroidales bacterium (assembly GCA_903912795.1). GTDB lineage: Bacteria > Bacteroidota > Bacteroidia > Bacteroidales > Paludibacteraceae > Paludibacter. The sequence goes on along the minus strand of CAIWIS010000238.1, from coordinate 3,052 downwards.
GAAGTATTGGCTGGACCATTCGAATCACGTAGTTCAAGTTATCAAATTGTAAATGGCAAAACAAATTCATCGGTATCGGTTTCGTATACATATACATTACAAGGCACTAAAACAGGAACATTTACTATTCCATCGGCTAGTATTACTGTTGATGGTAAAAAATACAATTCAAACGGATTATCCATAAAAGTGTTGCCTGCCGATGATAATTCATCAACAAAATCAGGAAAAGAAGAATCGCAAGCAAGATCCTCGGCTGGTCAAAGCATAAGCAATGATAATGTTTTTATTAAAGCCAGTGTATCCAAAACAAATGTGTATGAACAAGAACCGATATTGGTAACTTACAAATTGTACACATTACTTGATGTAGTGCAGTGCGCAAACAAAAAAATGCCCGATTTCAAAGGTTTTATGAAGAATGAAATTGAATTGTCGCAAAACAAACAATTTTCGTACGAGAACTTTAATGGAAGAAACTATGGAACTGTTGTACTGTATCAAGTTTTACTATTCCCTCAACAAGCAGGCGAACTCAAAATTGACAAAGCAGTTTTTGATGCGGTAATTCGAGTTGAAAACAAACAACAAATGCGCAGTATTTTCGATGATTTTTTTGATTCCTATTCCAACGTACAAAAAACTATTTCGGCTCCAGCTACTGTCGTTAAAGTTAATCCTTTGCCTGCCAATAAGCCAGCCAATTTTAACGGAACAGTAGGTACTTTATCCATGTCGTCGAGCATTTCGTCCGAAAACATTAAAGCGAACGATGCTGTAACACTAAAGATTATAATTTCGGGCAATGGCAATTTGAAACTAATTCAGAATCCCGAAATTAAATTCCCTGATGGATTTGAGGTGTACGACCCCAAAGTCAATAACAATTTCAAAACCAACATAAACGGCATTTCAGGAACCAAAATTATCGAATACATGTTTATACCACGTCATGGTGGCGATTTTCAAATACCATCGACCGAAATTGCCTATTTTGATATAAAAGAAAAAACTTATAAAACCTTACGTACACCTATTTACAACCTTAAAGTACAAAAAGGTACAGGTGAAGGTAATAGCGTGGTAAGTTCCTATGTAGCCAAAGAAGATGTAAAACAACTCGGTAGCGATATACGCTTTATTGTAACTTCTGCATTTAATGTTGAAAAAGAAAAGAAACCATTTTTTGGCAGCATTCTTTCATGGATTATTTATATCATTCCGCTTATTATCAGTCTTATTTTGTTTTTTGTATTTCAAAAACAAATCAGAGAGAACGCTAACATTAGTTTTGTACGCAATAAAAAAGCAAATAAAGCAGCCCAAAAAAGATTGAAAATAGCTTCGAAATTATTGAACGAAGGTAAAAAAGATTTATTCTACGAGGAGCTTATGAAAGCTGTTTGGAATTATCTAAGTGATAAACTAACGATACCCGTATCGTCGTTAACAAAAGAAAACGTAGTGATTGAGTTGCAAAAACTAGGTGTAGAGGATGAATTAATTAATAAATTCGTCGACATTTTAAACACCTGTGAATTTGCACGTTATGCACCAAACTCTGGTCAACAAGAAATGGGTAATTTATACGAAACTACAATAAAAACAATTAGTAGTTTGGAAAACAATATACGTAAAGCCTAATTTTATTCTTGTATAAATAAAACGCACTTAGGATATGAAGAAAAAAAGATTTTATTCAATAATCACAATACTTGCTCTAAGTTTATGTTCCCTTTTTGCTCAAAAGGAAGCTATTGATCAAGCTAATAAACTTTACAAAGCAGGCAATTATGAGGCTGCTGCCATGCATTATGAAGATATTGTACAAAAATATGGTGTATCGGCAGAACTGTATTACAACACTGCCAATGCTTATTACAAAACCGGTGAGGTAGGAAGATCAATTTTAAATTACGAACGTGCACTACGCCTTGCCCCTAACTACGATGATGCTGAAGCAAATTTGGAGCTAGCTCAAACAAAAATTGTAGATAATATTGTGCAAGTACCTCCATTTTTTGTAAAACGATGGATTGACAATATTATCAAACTACTTTCGATTGATCAATGGTATGTATTGAGTGTCATTCTTTTAATTATTACTTTATCGTGCTTCCTGTTTTTTGTTTTTGGAAACAGTATGATAATCCGTAAAATTACATTTTATGCTGCATTTATTCTGTTAGCAATAACTATTGTTACTATCATTTTCACTTCTGTACGTCACAATCAGCTTATGAATCACAACGAAGCTATAATCATGTCGGGCACAGTTACAATCAAAAGTTCGCCTGATAAAAGTGGAACTGATTTATTTCAACTACACGAAGGCACAAAAGTATCAATTAAAAGCGCTCTAGATCAATGGATTGAGATTAAAGTAGGAAATGGCAATATCGGTTGGATTGAAGCTAAGGATATTGAAAAAATATAACTTGAAATGGATATATTAACGCAATTAATTGCAATAGACAAACAAATATTTTTGCTAATAAACAGCTTACATTCGGCGTATTTCGATGCCTTTATGTATACCATCAGCAAAGTTCCTGTTTGGATTCCATTTTATATATCTGTAGTTTATGTTTTGCTAAAAACCTATGGTAAAAAAGGACTATGGATAGTACTGGTTTTAATTCTTAGCGTTGTAATGTCGGATCAAATATCAGTGTTTATAAAAGAAACAGTACAACGTCTACGACCATCGCACGATGAGAGTTTAGCGAATTTCATTCACTTGGTAAATAACAGAAAAGCTGGCTTATATGGCTTTGTGTCATCGCATGCAACAAATACAGTAGGCTTTGCGATATTAAGTTCATTGATAATCCGTAATAAACTTTATAGTATCTCAGTTTTACTTTGGGCTTCAATAGTTTGTTATTCACGCATTTACCTTGGCGTACACTTCCCGCTTGACATTATTGGAGGCGCCCTACTGGGAACTATTATTGCGGTTTTTATTTATTCTGTTTACTCACAAACATTTCTGAAAAAATACAAACATCTTGAGATTGAAAACCCGAAAATTCCAATTATTACCTTAAGT
>CAIWIS010000237.1 GCA_903912795.1 uncultured Bacteroidales bacterium | reverse complement strand
TTCTCTACGAACTTTAGGCATATTTGCCGCGTAAAGAGATTTAGTTCTTATGTTCTTTTTTAGTTTTCTTTTTTTTGCCATGGAAATTCCTTTTCCTGTCAGCATTAATTAATTCTAAATATTCTGGGGATAAATTAAATCCATCTGGACCCATTAAATAAACAAATCCATTAGTCACTTTAATTTTAGTAAAATATAAAGCTAATTCTTGGAAAAATTTAACTTTAGACAATACTTCAATTTTATTGTTATTTGCCCATTTTATATAACGATCATAAACAAGCATTGCGGGAATTTTTACATCACCATAAGCGATTTTATCTGAAGCAATAAAACGACGAACTGGAGGTAGATGTTTAAATTCATCATTCTCTTTAATTGGCTGTTTTGCAATAGCCATTAGTTCTTCTATGCTTAGTTTATTTATATTATTCATTATTTTATTACTTTATTTAAACCAATACTAATTGCAATACCTAGACAAAAATATACAATTTTTTCTAAAGTATTTTCACTTTTAATATATGTAACTTGTTGTTCTAATCCATCAATTTTTCGTAAAGATAAATCTAATCGGTTATCTAATAGATTAATCATTTCGTCTTGAGTTTTAGTTAATTTTTCTAATTCGGTATATTTAATAGCTTGAGAACGAACTAAAAATTCTTCTTCTGGAGTAAATAAATACCCCCTACATGGTGCTGGTTGTCCTTCAGCTAAATATGTAACCGGTTTACAATAAACTCCAAAAGCTAAATTTGGTATTAATAAAAAAGCTAATATAAACTTTTTCATTTAAGCTCCTTAATTATTATCTAAATATTTTTGATATGGCAAACTTGCTTCACCATCTTCAATAACTTGAAGATATTCATAATTAGATTTTATAAAACCTTTTTCTTTTAACATTTTAGCAAGTTTAATATTATCAGATTCATACCCAACAGATAATCGTTTTTTAGCTTGAAATTGAAACATATATACTTTAGATATGTCAAAATCTCCAAGTTTAGTAATAATTTTATTACCGCTAATATAATATTCCGAAATAGATATAATTGAATCGCCCATAAAAGGAATATTTTCAATAGTATAAAGAGTTGGTTTAAAAAGTTTTAAAAATAATTTAATCATTTTTTGTTCCAAAAGTCTTCAATTTGTTCAGGAGTTAATTTGTCTACCGGTTTATTAATTTCTTCTTTAATCTGTTTAATATTGTAAGCTAATTCTATTTGCTTTTCTTTAAGAACTTTATCTTTTTCATTTAAAACTTGTTGTTCTTTATCAAAAAAATAAGATTTGATCCTTTTAAAAAGATCAAATCCTATATATCCTAAAATAAAAGCTATTAAATAATTCATATTATTGTGGTTCTAGTATAAGTTGTAAACCATCTTTTAAATTAATAATTGGTGCAATCAAAACTATTTCTTGAGCTACAGCATGGTTAACCGCATAAATTGTTCCTGTTTCTAAATCAACTACCGGACCGCCGCTCATTCCTGCATATAGTTGACCTTTTACTCCAATTACATCAATCATTTTAACAGGTTCAAATAATTTATAACAAACTAGTTCACCAGCATAAGGAAATCCGCAACCAGCTAAATGATAATTATTAACTAATATATCTGCTGCTGGAGAAGGTTCATATTTAAGTTTTGAAAATTTACTAAAATCGCCTTTGATAATGGCAACATCAGCTCGAATATTAATTGCTGCAGCATTACCCAAAACTTCAACTTTTTCATTATTAACTGTTATAGATTCAATGTTCATTTGTAAAGGTAAACCAAATACGCAATGTGCTGCAGTAAGAATTTCAGTGTCACTAATAACAGCTCCAGAACAATAAAATTTACCTTCGTTTAAAGTGGTTAAACGAACAATTCCAGGCAATTTACCGTTTTCTGTAGTCATACTTAAAACTTCTGAAGTCGGAGTTTTATCTTTAAAAGTTTTTTTCATATTGCTTGCAAAACTTGCAATAGCAATAATACTAAAAGTTAATATACTAGCGTATACCACAGTTTTAACCTTATTTATCATCTTTTTCACCACTTTCTAAGTCTATTTCTTTATCGTCTAAATCTATTTTAGCTTTACTTATACTTCTAATCAAGTAAAAAATAATCATCATTGCAGTAAATACAAAAGACATTCCTGTTGCCGCTAATAATGCTGATTGAAAATGTAAACTTGTTAATGATATTGCTGCAATAAAAAATGAAACATATGCAAAAAATAAAGTAACTGAAGGTTTTTTTGTTACAGGATCAAAGGCATATGGAAATCTAAGCCCTTTTTCTGCACTAAATTTAAAAAATTCTTTTATTTGTTCAAACATATATTATCCTATGTAAAAAGTGATATGCCTGACGCTATTACAAATATATTGTATCAGATAATATTAATATGTCAACTATTTTTTAGCTTTTTTACGATTTTCTTTACGTTCTTTATTTTCTTGATCACTTTTAAATCCGTGACAAATTAAACAAAGACATTGGAAATTATCTGGATTTGAAAACATTCGAGTAATGTAATCTTCCCAATTAGTAAATCCTTCAGGACCTACAACTGGAGTTATATGGTCCATATGAGTTTCTTTGACATCAAATAATTCTTTACATGAACTACAGCGATACATAACTTTATATTCAGGATTGCCGTTTTTGTAAAATCCTATGTGGACTTTTTCTTTAGCTAAATCTCTAGCTATGTTTTTACCAGGCCAAATTCGAGCTATTTGTCGAAGCTTAGGCACTAACCATGTATAAAGATTAGGAACTTTTTTGTCCATTATAAGCTCCATCTTTTAAAAATTCAAATGTTGCAATATCCACAATGTCAAATCCTAATGTAGATAATTGACTTTCTGTCATAATTTTAGCCATTTCGTAATTATCTTCTCTAATTTGAACATTAATAATGCCCAATGTTGTAAACAATTCTTGGGCTTCATCTTTATATGTTCTAAGAGTTTTAGGATTAATATGGTCATTATTAGTTAATAAAACTCTTAATGCTCTATTATTTTCTTCAAGATTTTCAGCATAAGCTTTAAGACGTTGATTAAATTGTTTGTCAGTTTCACCTTTTTTACGAATAATCATTTTAACTTCTTTCTATGATCGCAAACATTACATGTGCCATATACTTTATCTAAAATTTCAAATTCTTCATAGTGTCCCTTGCCGCAATCATCACAAGGAACTTTTTTTTGTAATTTTATTATAGTATCTTCACTGTCACGAGAAATTTCTTCATCCTGTTTTGTACTGTCAAATATGTGATTACGTTTTTTATAATATTGTAATTCTTTATTTAATGTCCTAACTTGTTTTTCTAAATCTCTTATAATGCCTCTATAAAACTCAATTTCATCACGGTTTTTATTTTTGGTTTTTCCCAAAACAAACTCCTTAAAATGGTGGGCATTTTGTTAACCGAGAACACCCAAAACTCATACTGCTAGTTTCTTTACTTTGAGAGCTTGACGTACATTTCTGCTTCAAGATCTACATAATTCCATAACAGCTAGGTTTATTTACCAGAACTTCCAAAACCGCCTTGACCTCTATCACTATCATTTAATTCTTCAACTTCCATAAGTTTTACTTTAGGATAAGGTAAAATAACTAATTGACCAACACGTTCACCAACTTTATATTTTTTTGCTGCCATAGGTACAACAGATTTAAATCTAAGTTTGACTTCACCTCTATAAGAACTATCAATAACTCCAACAGAATTAGCTAACATTAAAGTTGTATTTGAACTAATACTAGATCTAGGAAATAACAATCCTACATAACCTTCAGGAATTTCAAATGAAAGGCTAGTTCCATATTCAACATAACTAATTGCACCTTCAATGAATAATTTTTCAGAAGTCGCAGTCAAATCCATTCCTGCTGAACCTAAATCAGCTTGTACTGGAAGTACAGCTTTATCACTTAGTTTTTTTACTTTTACTTGTAGATTCATTTTTATTCTCCAGTTTATCTATAGCTTCACTTAAATTTTGTATTTTATTGATACAATCTTCAAGTTCTATTTTATAATTATCAATCTCTAATTGTAATTGTTCCATTTTATCATTACAATGTAAAGCCCTATTTTGTAGGGCCTCTCTAGATTTTTTTAAAATAACTATAGCTTCCATATTATTTTAATGGTTGCAATGGTTTATTTTTATAACTTTTAGTTTTAGATTTGAAAACATTTTCAGCTTGTTCTTCATTATAATCATCAATTCCTAATGAATCTTCTTGCATTTCTTGAATTTTACGAACAGCAACATCAATTGGATAATTAAAACAACATACAGAAATAATCATATCTTTAAGTTGATCCATAACAAAACCTTCAGATGCATGAACCATAGCTTCTAAATGTAATTGTTTATCTTGCGGAGTTAATTTAGCGTTTAAGAAAATTCTACGAGCTTCAGCAGTTGGTTCATTAACTTCAATAACTCTAGCAAAACGTGATGGACGGTTTTTAATTCTTGATGGAATTCTAGTTAAATAATTTGTTGTAGCTAAATAAACAATATTACCAACTTGAATTTCACCATCTAATAAAGAAAGTAATTCCGATTCATAACCTCTAAGAACCGAATCAAATTCTTCCCAAATAACTAAAACTTTTCTATTTGGTTCAATATCTTTAATTAATTTTAAAAAACCAGGAAGGTCTCCTGCTGAAGGATTGAACAGGACAATGCCGTCCATTTCTTCAATAATAATTTCAGCAGTTTTAGCCAAAGTTACTGTTTTACCAGTTCCAGGTTTACCTGCTAATAATACTCCACGTTTATGAACTAAACCATATTCTTTAAATTTAGCAGAAACACCTTCTGACCAAAAATTTTTAATTTCATTTACAACTTCTTCAGTTACTGAATTTGGAATATCAATAATTTTATCAGTCATAATATTAATAGGACTAAAATATGGAATACCTTCCATTGTTGTATGGCAAGAATATGCTCCAGAAGGTAATGATGAAATTCTGCTAGAAACTGTATTAGGATAGTAATTATCCCCATTAATTAGATATTCTTTAGGAGTAGAAGCTTTTTTAGACATATTTAATCCTTACCATAAGTTATATAGATATTATAATAAAATTATAAAATAAAGTCAATAGTATTATTTAAAATAAATTCTAGGTCCAAACCATTCTTCTACTGGTTTATCATCAACATATTTAATAGGTTTACTTTTAATTTCATCAACAAAATCAACTAGATACAACAATTCAATGACTTTTTTTGCATGTAACCAACCATTAGCAGAATGAACTATAACGTAATAACCTCGTTCTTTTAACGAAATCATAAAATTAATATTTTCCATTATAGGACTTATAGTCCATTCCATACCGTAATAATCAAGTTTTATGCCAGTTGAACTTCTCATTATAAGAGTTTCATCAACATCAACATATACTAATTTTTCTGATCGAGTAACGATCATTTTATCGCCCTCTCATTTGAATTTTCATACCCATAAGATACCGCGTTTCATCATTAATTATATTAATTTCTGGATCTTTGGTTGATTCATTTAAAATATTTTTAGGTGCAATATATCTATCATCCATTCGAGATTGATTTTCCATCATAAATTTAAGCATTGCTAAAGATGCCATTGCATGATCTATATGAGATAAACTACTTTCAGTATCGTTATTTTCACCTTCATTAAAAGCTGAAAGATGTCGCATCGTTGCGGCTATTAATCTTGAATAAGCAATTCCTTTACGAAAATTATGTTTGTCATATTTTCTAGCACCATAAGTTAAAGCTTTTGCCATACCCCATAATGCGTCAGTTGGAATAAGCGAAAGATCTGGTTTTTCTTGATCATTTTTTTGTCCCATTGATTTATTATTTTCTGACATTTTTCTTTACTACTTTCTTGATAGGTTTTTTAATTTGTTGTGCCATTTTAATTATACCAACTTCAATAGCATCTTGTAAATTTAAATATTTATCTTGATTCAAAATAGTTCTATACCACCATTTTTTATTACGATTAGTTCTAGAAGACATAATATCTAAAAATACATTATTAATTCTTTTACCTTCATTTACTTGTACTTCATGGCTTTTTACAATACCATTACCAGGATCATATGAAACTGAGTGCATCATAAATGTTGTATGTGGGGCAGCTAATCTTATGTCTCCAGCTAAGAAAATTATAAAAGCTGCTGACATAATTTTTCCTGAAGCTATAATATGAATATCACAAGGACATGCCATTATTGCATCATAAATTGCCAATCCTTCATATACATCTCCGCCAGGACTAGAAAGGTATATTTCAATGGGCGATAATGATTTTTCGCTCATTTTAAGTAATGAACGAATTATAATAGACGACATTGTTTCATTAACTTCTCCACGAAATTCAATTCGTCGAGATTCTAAATCAACTCCTGAAATAATATAATCTAAATCCTCTGATGATTGTTCAGCTTCATCTGAAGCTTTTTTATTCGGTATTCTAATCATTTTCATCTTCCCAATCATAGATTACTTCAAAATTTGTATTATCTCCATCATAAATTTCTTTTACTGAAGGAGGAGGTAACATACCCAATTTAACGCACTCATCTAATACCACATCAATTAAATTTTCATCAGTATTATTAGCTATAAATTTATCAGTAGTATCATAAAGAAATTTTAACATTTCACTTCGTTTCACGGATTTACTCCAGAAGCTAATACAATTTGACAAATATGTTCAAGTCGTTCTATATGCTCAAATGCATCCCAAGGCGATTTACCGATAGCACAAACACCATGTCCTGCTTGACCTACTATATCATATTCTAAAGATGAACTAAAAATGTCAGTCATTACTTCATGTGTTGCAATAGCTAATTCTTTAGATATAACTGGTAAAACCGGAACTGTGGGGCCAACTTTAGTATATCTAGATACTTCAGGAAAGTCTGCTGCTAATTTTTGTAAATCGAATCCTCGATGGATCGCAGCAATAATGTATGTTGGATGTAAATGTACTACAGCTCTACATCCTTCAAAATCTGCGGTTGTTTGAAGTAACCGATGCATTTCTAGCTCTCCAGAAGGAGTTCCTTCATTTCTACCCATAAGTGTATCATCAAAATCATCAACATAATATTTAACAATGTGTTCAGGATGAATTAAATATTTTCTAACTCCAGATGGAGTAATATAAAATTTATCTTCTCTTCTTAAAGAAATATTACCATCACGAGTTGTAATCCAGCCACGTTTATGTGCTTCTCTCATTACATCACCCATTGAAGTCAACATATTTTAATTCTCCTGAAAAATAACATCATTTGTTGGAAAAAATGCTGCATAACCAGTATCAAAATGAATTAAATAATTTCCAGTTTTTGGCGATTTGCCAGTAATAATTCCAGGAAATGAATCGTTAAAAATTCCCATTAATAAACAAGCTTCAATTGCTCTATCATATGTTGAATAAATAACTGTATTATTTGGATGTTCAAATCCAAAATAACTTTCATTTAAATAAAATTCGATATGTTTATCTGTAATTCTAACTCTTTTTCCAAGAAAATCCATTAAATTCTCCATTTACCATTAATATCATTAATTAATTGGCGACTACCATTAGCATAAGTTGGACAACAAGTATTAGTCCAACTAGATGCGCCATTATTATAACCAAGGCGCATTTCAGTAGAAGTACCTACTCTAAAAATATCCCGAAGAATACCAGCAGAATGACTATGAGCAAATGTTCCTGAACCATAAGCAATTTCTAAACTAGAATTACCAGGATTTCTTTGACCATTTAATCCTAAATGTCCGTGAACTCCATGTTCAATTCCAGCAATTCTATAGCTATCATTAATGGATAAAAATTTAATTTTAGATACATTTAAGCCCACCAATTTTAAACCTTCTTGTAAAGGCATTTTTCCGTCAAGTTTAAGTGAAGCCAATTTATGACAGATTTTACTATTAATAGGATCTTTAATATAGTCACCAGAATCGAGAAGTCTATCTAAAAATAAATCATGGTTTGATCGAACAATAACCCATTCCTCAACACACGAATGTTTTGCTCTCATTTCAGTTAAATATTCTTTAACCAATTTTAATTCTTCTTCAATACTTAATTGTGATAATGTAAATTTAGCTCTAGTTAAATATTGAGCTGAAGCATGTGGATTACAAGAAACGCCATCAAATAAATCATGTAAAAATACACGTTTAGGTTTTAAAGTTGAAATAATATCATCTGTAGTTTGAATTACATCACCACTTAATGAACCTACATGAATATCGCCTAATACTAAAGCTTCAGGTCGAATTGATGTAGTTTTATTTATTTTATAATAAATACCATTATCTATAAAAAATCCAGTGCCATATTCAGCTTGAATTTGTCTAAAGTGAAAAGTTTTATTATCTTGTAACTCAACAACAATTGCGCCAAGTTTATGATCTAATTCAGCAATATATGCAGTTCTAAGTGACATATATCGTTCTGTGTGATATTGAGGTTTAGTAATTGCTCCAGTTGTCATTAAAGCATGAGACATTGCATCATTAGCTATAGGTACATATTCTAAAAATTGTTTAGGACTTGCGACAATCATAGATCTTTCACGACGACCCATGCGACGAAGACCAGTCAAAGGATTAATTTGTTTAGCAGACGTTTTAAATGTTGAAATCATTAAATTGTCGTTTAAAGCTAAATCTTGAACAACAATTGATTCATTAAATAAACCACCATCAATTTCAAATCCAGCAATAGCTGCAGGATCTGTGCTAGGAAGAATTAAAAGTTTAGCATTATTTTTTTCACAATAAAATTTTAAATTTTTATAAAAAGCACTGTGTACTGACATTCCAGTGACTGCAGTTGTAATTACAAATTTATTATATTTTTTTACTTCACCTTTAAGTTTTTTAAGAATTTTAGGACTAAAAACTGTTTCATCAATCATTTGTTCAAATGCTTTAGGATCTTTTTGTCTAGCCGCTTCTTTAAGACCTGCAATAGTTTTAAAATGATGTCTATACATATCTTGAGTTATTCCAGCTTTATGAAGCTCAGAACGACTTGGTGTCATTTTTTTTTCTTTTATAAGTTTAATGAAAGTTTCTAAAATTTTATTTTTTATATTATTTTTGCTCATCAATTCCTCTAGCATTTTTTAAAACTTGAGTATAAACTTCTAAAGTTAATTCCATCATATATTTAGATTCTTCTAATTGTCTAATTACTCGCATAATATCAATATATTCTTTATAATTATACAATTGATCGTGACAAATGTCAATCTTTCTAATAGCACTTGGAAAGTCTTCACAAACTTTTTTAGCAAGTATTAACTCTTCCAAGTGAATTAAATTATTCATTAAAATCCTAAACCCATTGTTGTCCTAAATGTTCCTGAAATTTTTTGACGTTTTTCTGCTTCAATTTTAATTGTTTCACTAACTGAAATATTTTTAGCTTTAGCCTGAGACATGATAAATGAACAATAATCAAAACTAAGATCTTTATTCATTAAATCTAAAATTTCCGATTCATTAAATCCGAATTTTTCAGCTAATTCAATTTTTTGCTGTTTATTAGGATTAGAGTATTCAATAAATGTATCAAATCGTCCAGGACGGTCGATGAGATTAGCTGGGAAATCTTTAGGGTAATTTGTTGTACCAATAGTGATAGAATTATTCCAAGAGTTTTCACCATCTAAGAATGTCAAAATGTCTTCTGTACCATTTCTATCAATACGCTCAGTCATTTCTTCAAAAATAAAAATAGATCTATCACATTCTAAAGAAGATTGGACTTCACTTAAAAATGCTAATGGAACTTTACTATTTACCATAAAAATTCTCATTTTCATTTCTTCACAAATATCAAAAAGTGAAATTAAATCTGAAGTTTTACCGTTCCCAGGAGGTCCATATAAAAGAATACCTTTTTTGTTTTTTCTATCAACAATAGGATTATTAAAAAAATTTAATACTTCTTCTTTTAAATTGTGGGTTTTAATTAAAGTTGACGGTATATTTACCGAACTATTATAATTTTTAAATAATAAACCTCTATCAGTCAAATTAACTCTAAATACTCCATAAGGTAATTCATTTCGACTTACTTGTTTATTAATATAAATCATAAATTCATTAGAATTGTCAATTTTAGAATCTTCTAAGTAATCATGTGCTATATCCAAATTTTCAACAGGTTCACCGCAATTATATAAAACATCTAGATTACCAGCTTTAACATGTAAAAATTCTTCTTTATCTAAAACCGCAACACCAAGACGAACTCCATTAGTTGTAGCTAAATAACCACCATGAGTATTAGACCAAGCTATACAACATAATTCTTTAGATTCGTTTTGTTTTGATTTATAGAATTTCAAAGTATATTCCTTTTTAATTGCTTTAATAATTCGTGATTACTTTTTTTAGTATAATCTACAAATTGATTAATGTCAATAACCGATTTAAAAATTTTTATAGTGGCATATACTCGATCTAATAATTTATCAACATCATGGTCATTAGACCAATTTTGAGCTAATTTTAAACCAGTAATTTCAACTGTTTTATCTTTAAGCGGTTTACCAGTTTTTTCAGATATTCCTCCAGGAATAACTTCTGTTCCAAATATTACTGGATATAAATAAATTTTATCTCCGGCTTGAACTGTTTCATTTTCGATAGCTTTATAGACATCCATCTCATTTTTACGACCTTCACCATTAGCACAGTTTAAAACTGATTCCGTAACAGTCTTTTTTTGTGACCAACGCATAATATCTTTAACTAAAATTGCTTCTTTAATATATGATTCATAAATTTCTTGAATTTTATCAATTTCATGATTGAGTAATGCTTCTACAATTTTACTCATCATTTCTCGCATAGCAAATTCTTTTTTACTATCTTTTAATCCTGATCCTTTAATTTTAATTTTATTAGTTTCATGTTCTTTTAAAACGTAATTTTTAGCCTTTATAACAACTACTGAACTAAAATATCCATCCTCATCCCAGTTGATATGTTCAGGAAACATGTTGTTTAGTTCGCCAATTAAAGCTTGTTGTTCTTCAACGCTAAATAGTTCACCATTTTCTTTACAAACCATTATCGAATCGGTATCTGCATTAACTAATTTAAAATTATACATTTTTTAATACCTTTTTAAAAGTATATCCAAAAACATTAGATCTTTTGTCATTTAAATGTTCACTAATATGACCTTGTTTAATTTTTAAATCTTTTGCTGCTTCTAATTGTGTTGAATATAATTTATTATTTTGTTCACATAATAAATTGAAATTATTTTTATTTTTCCAAAAATCGCTAATTTTTTGTTTCATTTCTTCAGGAAGCTTTTTATTGGTCCAATATTTATTAGGATTTTGGCGAATTTTTTGTTTCCATATTTCAATAGATTTTTGGTCCATGTTTTGATAAGCCAATTTTCTATTTTTAGACATTAAAAGTTTTTCAGCTTCAGTCCTTTTAATTCCTTTATTCCAACATTTTCGACCTTTTAATTTATCTAAAGTTTTTTGATTATGTTTTCTATTTGTCATAGGTGCAGAAGCGTTTGAAGCGATATTATAAAACCCCATAATCGAATTTAAATAAAATTGTTCTAATTCTAAACATTTATTTGAAGAACAAAATTCGATAATATGAAATATGAAATTGTTTTGTCCATATTTATTCCAGGCTCTTTGTAATTTTATATTAATATGCGTATTTTTATTTAACATAGCTATATGATTTTTAAATCTATTATCTAAATCAATAGAAGATCCTATATAGAATTTATTATTAATTAAATTAATAATTTTATAAATCCCGCTTTTCTTCATCTAATTCTTCTCCAGAGGATTTCAATTTCCAATAATCTAATTCTTGTCCTGTTGCCCATTTTATTGATTCTATAATATAACCGCGACAACGTCTAGTAATTTCTGCGGCAATAGCTGGTGCGTTATAATTTAATCCTGTAGCCCCACAAAATCCAAAAAAACTATTTATCACTATTTTTTGACTTTGTTCCAAATCTTTATAGTAAATTAAATTCGTTTCTTTGGCTAGTTTTTTATTTTGAATACGAGCTTTAGTAAAATATTTTACCATCGTTAAAAAATTACCGGCAGGATCTTTGCGTTTATCATATAAATTGTATTGTATAATAGTGTGAGGATATGCAGATGCTAAATCCCACTTTAAACAGTTTTTATATATTCCAGGAACTCCTAGTGAAATGCCTCCTTCAAAAGGTTCTGCTTCACTAGCTTTAGCAATACTATGATTTAATTGAAAATAACTACGAACCATCATATTATTAATTTGAGAACCAGTAGCTCCACAATTAATTTCTTGATAAGTTTTACTAATATTTTGTGTCATGTAAAAAAAGCTAGGCGACATTAAATCATATAGTTTTAAAGCATCATCCGAATCTTCTTCAGCATAAGCTTTAGTTTTATCCCACATTTCAGGAAATTTAATTCTTTCATTATAAAAATGTTTAATTTTACTAGCATCAACAAAACTTCGACCTTCTTTTTCCATACCTAAATGTTTAACAATTGATTTTAAACCATACGATGGAAAATTTCTAGCAACATCATACTTAATTGATAAAAACATAGTATCAACCAATTCACGACCAAAAATAAAAGCTTTATTGTATTCATAACTTTGACTTCCATCTTTTCTAAAACTAGAAGCTTTATCATTAAATCTAATATCAGATTCATCTCTACCTAATTTTAAACTTGTATTATTCAATGCAGCAACATGAGCTAAATATGGAAAGTCATATGAAAATATATTATGTCCCAAAATAATACTAGGGTCCATTGTTCTAACAAAAAAACACCAATCATCAATCATTTCAGCTTGAGTATCATAATCATCTAAAAAGAAAGATTGACGAATTATTTCTTCACCTCGTCTAAAAGTATTAGTAATAATATATATTTCAGAATTTTTAGTTTTATTTAATCCATCAGATTCAATATCAAATGATAATACGCTGATATCTTTAGGTTGCAAACCTTTATAATAAGTAATGCCCTGACGAACCATATTAGCTTCTTTTTTATCCCAAATAGTATAAAAATCTATACGTTTTTGATATAATAAAGATCTAACTTTTTCATATTCTTCTAAAGAAGAAAATTCAGCTAAATATTTATAATATTGATTTCCTTCAAGTTCTATTTGTTTTTGTGAAATACGTTTATTAGTAATAAACCAATATGTTGCAGGAAAAACTGATGTCGTTAATTCACCAAATTCCCCATTTTTTTCCTGAAAAATAATTAAATTATCGCCATCAACTTCAACACTAGCAATATTAGTTAATTGATTTTTACCAAAAATAAGTTGATTAGAATACATATTACTCCAAATTATTTAAAGCAATTTTTAATTTAATAATACCTTGTCTATAATTAGTTTTTTCAGTATTGTTTTCCCAATTATGTTTTTCCGCAATACGGTTTAAAATTGCCTCACGTTGTTTATTGGGCAATTTAGAAATTTCATTATATACTATATCCATAGTTTGCGTAAAGTTTATATCGTCAATATAAGTTGGTTCAAATGTTGGAATACCACGATTTTCTAAATTTTTATCATCATTTTGTTCTTCATCAAATAATGAATCACTATTAAATGCATAGCGTCGATTAGTTCTTTTATAATTCATAAAAATCATAATCATTGCATTTTTTAAAAATGCTTCAGGACTTTTGATGTCATAATCTTTTTTTAAAAGTTTATATAAAAAATGTTGTAAACAATCTTCCGCAGCTTGATAATTATGAAATTTATAGCCGTAAGTATTTGTAATTTTTTTATAATTATCACCAACATATTGTATCATTTTTTCATTATACATCAATTAAATCTCCTGAGAATATTATTACATAATTAAATTTAATAATCAATTTAATAATTAAAAATTAAAATACTTGATATTATGTAATAAATATATTAAACTTATTACATGAAAAGTATATTGTTATTATCATTAATTGTATCAGGTTGCAATCAATTTCCACCAATAGCTTATCAAAATCCAGAATTAATGCCTGTCGTAAATATAGTTTTAGCTGAAGGTATTAAACGTAATAAATTTTATTCAGTTAAAGATATTACAATAGATTTTGCGGATTTAGAAGAATCTGCGATGGGTGTTTGTGAAACTGGCGTTGATAATAATAAAATTTTTATAGATAAAAAATATTGGGTAGATATGCCACAAGATAGAGAACAAATTATGGCACATGAATTAGGTCATTGTTTATTAAATTTAGAACATAACGATTTATATAGAAATAATTATCCGGTTAGTTTAATGGATAGCGTTATATTTAGTAGTTCAATTTTTATTCAATATCGGAACTATTATTATGATGAGCTTTTTGGACACTAGTTTTTAAATCAAGCAATGCCTCTTGTAATTTTAATACATTTTCACTCATTAACATTTTTAATAAAATCATTCTATTATGTGAACTTCCGGCATTTTTTAATCTAGTTTCTAAATCTAATTGAAACTGTTTATATTCAGGACGTTCTTCGATAAGTTTATTTATTTTTTGTTTTAATTCAAAAATTTTTTCACTCATATAATTCTATTTTTCTTTCATTTAAAATATCAAAAAACATATTTTCTAATATATCAATAGCTTCAGCTACTTCATTCGATTCTCTTAATTTTATTAATGTTTCATCGCTATAGCCATATTTTCTATTTGGTCTAAATATTTTTTCAGCTATTTCAATAAGAGCTATTTTATAACTTGTAGCATTTAATGCATCATTTAATTCTTCTTTATTTTCATATCTATCAAAAGTTAAAATAATTAAATTGCCTTTTACTTCCATATTTACTCCGTAAATGAATAATAACAAAAAGTTAGACAATTGTCAATAAAAAAGGCCCTTTTCAGGGCCTTAAATTAATTTAATAATTTTTTATATTAAACGCCATCAGTAGGCTTAGACGATACCGCATCAGTATATGTTGCAAATCCTGAAGTACCAGATTCTGCACTACCAGCTTTACCAATAAAATTGGTTGAAGGAGCTTTAGCGTCCAATTGAGTTTGAACCGCACTAGTAACTCCAGCTAGTTGTCCTAGTTCTGTAGAAGTTACTGCAGATACTCCAACAATTCCTGAACTATCAGAAACTAATGCTTTACTTGCAGCTAATGCTGCCATTTTAGTATGAGCAATATTTGCTGACGCACTAATATTAGCATTAGCTACATTAGATACTGTATTGCTTGACGCATCAATAATTTTATTAGTTAGCGTTTGAGCATCACTAGTTCCAACTACTGATCCAGTCACACCATGAACACCAGATGAAGTACTAGCATGTGAAGTTAAACTAGCTGAAGACGCTTTAGCATCTAACTGAGTTTGAACTGGACTAGATACTCCAGACAATTGTCCTAGTTCTGCTGAAGTTACAGAAGAAACTTCAACCACCCCAGAAGAATTAGTTACAACAGCTTTTGATGCAGCTAAAGTTTCCATCTTAGAATGAGCAATATTTGCTGATGTGCTAATACTACTATTTCCAAGATTAGATACTGTATTGCTTGAAGCATCAATAGTTTTGTTTGTTAAAGTCTGGGTATCGGAAGTACCTACAACAGAACCCGTAACACCGTGAACACTAGATGAAACTGTAGCATGTGATGTCAAACTAGCTGAAGACGCTTTAGCGTCCAATTGAGTTTGAACATTAGAACTAACTCCAGATAATCTGGACAATTCGTCTGCAGATACTGATGATGATGAAACTACTCCAGATCCATCAGTTACAACAGCTTTAGATGAAGTTAATGGGGCCATTTTAGAATGAGCAATATTTGCTGACGCACTAATTTCCGCATTAGAAATATTGTCAATACTATTTTCTTGAGCATTAATAGTTTTACCTTTTAATACTTGAATATCTGTAGTACCAACTAAATGTCCGGTAACACCATGTACTCCAAGATTTGAATCAGTATGATCGGTAAATTCTAAATATGGAGTCATTGAATTTAATTGCATTTGCAAATTTGAATCGGCAGCTTGTCTATCGGAAGCTTCTGCTGAATCACCAGATAAACGTGCAGCAGTTTCTGTAGCTAATGCTGAAACTAATGCTGATGCCGCACTTTCATCTGAAGACATTTGATCGGCAATTTCTTTTAATGTATCAAGAGCTGCAGGAGCTGCGTTGATTAAATCTGAAATTTTTCCATCAGTATAGCTTTGCGCTGAAGCTAATGTTGAAGAATCTCCAGAACTTCTATTTGCGGCTTCTGAAGCAATACTAGATTGCAAGCTAGAAATTGCTGATTGACGTGCTGAAGTTTCTTGAGCTAATGAACTAATTCTATTAGATACTTCAGAATCTAGACTACTAGATAATGCTGTATCAGCAGCTTCACGAGCTGAAGTTTCTGCTGCAATATCTGCAGTAATTGCTGTAGTATCGCCAGACAATGCAACCCAAGCACCATTATTATACATGTAAATAATGCTAGTATCCAATGCGATAAAAATTGAATCTTCAACTGGTGAAGAAATTGCTAGACGTTCAGCATTAGTACCTGACTGGAATGAGTGTACTCCACCTTCATTTTTAACAGCATCAGTAATTCCATAACCAACTAGAGTACTTGGATTAGAACCACTAACTACTCGTCCAAGAGCATCTACTGTAACATTTTCATAAACACCAGGAGTTACTAGTACTTGTCCAGGAATAGTAGGTTGTCCATTTGGAATACTTGGGTCAATTTCGGTACTTGTAAAAGTTACGGCAAAATCCGCAGCGGACGCTAATTGTGATGCTTTAACAGTATAATATCCACCCTGTTTATCAAATACCAAAATCCACGCTAATTCAAACGAATCACGAGCACTAGGACTTACATAGACTGCGCTAGTTAAATCAGCTACTCCATCATAAGCTTGTGGCAATGAAAAAGTAATAAGAATTTCTTGACTACCTTGAGTCGATTTTAATTTTACAATTACTTTTGAAATATTATTGTAATTGGTGAAATAAGAATCTGAAATTGATCCAGATGAGGTCAAACTTGACAAGGTAAAGGTTGATTGAATGTATTTACCTTTGATCGTTTCTAATGAAAACATAATTATTTAATATCCTTTAATTTAAAAAAATTTGCTAAATTCATAATTCAATTTATCCTACATAATAAAATTATCGTATAATGTGAATAACCTCCTATAACTTATATAATCTTGTATTTTTATAATTTTAATTGCAAGGTACTATAACTTCTCTTCCTTTAGGTATAATTCTAACACAAGTACCTTTAGGTTTCAAGCGTTTATTATCATTTTTTACAGAATTAGTTGAACATCCAATTAAAAATATGCTAATTAAATATTTCATTAATATAAATCTCCTCCATATTTTTTGCTAGAGGTTTTTTGGGCATACAATTCATCGGCATCTCCTTGTTGTGTCGCTGCAGCAATTGCTGCCCTCAAACTATTTAGATCTCTTTTTTCTTCTGTGCTTAATGAATGAATGTTACCCGTTAGTCCTGTCCATCCTAAATCCGTAGAACTTAATTCGCCCATTCGATTTTTAACAACATTTATAGTTAAATACTTATCATCTTCAGGACTTTTAGGTGAAAACCCAGGACGGTACATAGTAAATACTACTGAAGCAGCTTCACCCAAAACTGATGATCCTTTAATTTGAGTATAACTAGTTAATTCTTGTGAAGGGTCTCCAGATTGTTTAGCTGGTTGAACTAATAAAAATACACAAACGCCAAATTCATTAGCAATATCTTTAAGTTGTGTAGCAATTAATGCTTTATTGGCATTACTATCACTAAATGGACCTTGAATACATTCTAAATAGTCAATCACAATAAGCTTTGGTGAAGTTCCTGTAACATCACGTTCATAAATTAAACTTTCTTTAATATGTTCAGTTGTCATTCCACTTCTAAAACAAAATTTAACATTTTTATATTCTCTCATAAGGGCTTCATTGTATTCGTTAATTTTTACAATGTTATTATTCTTATAATTATCTAAAATTTTATCAGCTTTTTCGCCAGTATGTCTTTGAATAATACGCTGATAAACTTGCGGCACACCCATATCTAAAGAAAAGAAAATAGCTTTTTCATCATTATTAGAAATTGTATTAAGGATACCCAAACTAATTGAAGTTTTACCGGCACCAGGGGCTGCAAGTAAACAAACTAACATTGAAGTTGTTACTCTAACTTTTTCATCAATTTCTTTAATACCAAGACGAATTGTATTTTTATCAATATTAATTGCAAAATCTTTAAAATAATCAGCAACACTAGTTAATGATACTAATCCAACATCTTGAATTGAAATTTTATCTAATTTATAACGCTTAATGGTTTTGGCTAAAAGTCCTTCTTCTTCAGAATAAACTCCACCTTTCCATAAAGGACTAAAAACAGGTTCAACAATAGTACGCCACAATTCTTCTTTATCATATTCAGGAATACCTAATCTATGAGAGCGAAGTCTTAATGTTGCTTTTAACATGTTATAAGCATGTTCTTTATTATATCCAAGATAGCGATAAGTTGAAGCAAGAATCATACAAGCTTCATTGCGTTCACCTTCTTCAAAATAACCTTCTTGAATAACATATTTAGCTGGAGTTAAATGTTTGGGTTTTCTGGACATGTCTGGTATATCAGTTTGTTCAGAAATTGTTTCAACAGTTTTAGTTTTTTCTTTTTTAGATTCTTTTTTCATAGTTTTAAATTCTTTAGGTAAATCAATTGTTATATATGAACTTAAAATGTCATAAAAAGACGGTTCATCGTTGTGGAGCGATAATTTTTGTATGTCTTCTAAAGACAAATCAAATAATTGATCTATTGATAATGGTATTTTAAATCTTTTAGTTTTATCGTTTTTAGTTAAAGGAAATCTAAATAATCTTTGTTGATCTTTAATTGCTGTATCAAATGTTTCTAAATCCCCTGCGACATTTTCTACAATACTTTCAAATTCAGGGCGGCTTAATGATTCATTTAAATGGATTTCAACATGAAACCCCTTAGATCCTGAAAAAAATATTCTAACCGCTTCAAAAGTAATTTCATAAGTAACTAAAAGTCTATCAACTAGAGTTTGGGCATCATTCAACGCTTTAGTTACATCATTTTTACTATCAAAATCAAAAACAAGTCTATCAGTCTTTACATCAGTAATGCCCGCCAAACTGTTTTTTTCCTGAAATCTTTTGAAATGTTCATCATTATAAAGATAAATAGATTCATAATAATCTTTATCTGGATTTTGTCCTATAGTTTCAGTGACTTTAGTTAAATAGTCTGCATCAAATGGAATAAGTTTACGTTTATGAACACCAGTTGAAAAACATCTATAAAACATATTATTTTCCTATTTAAAAATTTTAATTGTTTATTAAGTAATAATAAGTTAAAACTCATCTAATTACAAGAAGTTTATTCATTTTCTGCTTCCCAGCTGCAATCCTCAGAACACAAAGTATTGCCGTTTTCAGTTTCGATATATCTCATCCTTGCTGGTGGTAGCATGTCAAACCCTAATAGCATGTCTAATATGGCTGCAGATCTTCTTTTCCAATACTTTTCATCAGTTTCATTTGAATATTGTCTTTTTTCTAAAAACTCTTTTATTTCTTCATAAATGTGATCAATCATCTCACTTCGTTTCATTTTCTGTCTCCAATGCTATTTCCAATGATTTACCAATATTAGTTATAGCTTGATCAACCAATACTTTAGTTTTTTGTATAAATTCTTCATTAGTAAGCTTTGTTTCAGGTTCCCAACAAGCATAATAATACTTTTCTTGTCCAATATACGTCAATTCACTAGCCAAAAGTTCATTTAAAGTTATATTAGGGGGTTGCATACCAGCATCTTCCACCATCCTCATAACACTTTCGGCCAATACCGATGGAGTTATATTAAGGCCAATTTCTTTAAATCTTGTTTCTAATATTTTTAGCATTTCACTTCGTTTCATAATTTCACCCCATACATTTCATCTAGATCTTCGCTACAAACTAGCAAACTGGTACTATGATAATCATTTACCGTACAAACTATATAAATTTGACCAAGACCGTCTTCTTTTGGTAATCCTAAATTATCTCTTGGTTCAATTGTAACAATATAATTAGGGTTAATCAATAAAGATTGATTACTTTTTCTATATAAACTTGAAGTTTTATCAAAATAAACATAATTAGCTAAGATCATTTTCAATCCTTCCACCACTCAGGGCCAGCATAACCATTTAGATCATCTAGCTCACTATCAGTTTCTTCTAATACTCTTAACTTAAATCGTTTAGCTATTTCTATCAAGCAAGATTGCTTTAAGTCTTGTTTTGCGATGCTTTCCAACCAAATCAAGTAACTATCTAGAATTTCCTCTATGTTCATACCTTTATGTTTACCAAATGGAATTTTCATAATTTATCCTTATATTATATATATATAGCATAATGAAATTATAAAATCAATTTTTTAAATAAAAAAAGCCCTGGCATTGCACCAGGGCTAAATAGCTTCCTTGCTTGGAGCGACTTCTTGTCTTATTCTTTAGATTCAATTTTACTAACTTCGTATAGTTTCCAATCAGGAATTTTTTCTACACGTTGTTCAAATTTCTCTTCATCAATAATACCAGCTTTAAGAAGAGATTCTAAATTATCTTTAGGTTTACGTTGAATAAGTGTATCACCTTTTTTAAGTACCATATCTTGTTCAACTTTAATAACAATGTTACCAGCTTTAGATTTAGTAACATAACCTACATGATTGCGTGGTGGTTTATATCCAGTTTTTTCAGCCATTTTATTCTCCTTGTTTTTCTTTATTAACTACTTCAGCAGCAACCATTGCAGCATCAGCAGCATCTTTTTCTTCTTGTCGTTTCATGTTATCAGCAAGTAACAACATTCTATTGTCCAGAGCTTGAACTAATATTCCAGCAAGATTATTTGTTTCTTTAGCTAATACAGTACCTTTATCTCTAATAGTATTATTATCTTTAATACCAAAATTAAGAGCAAAATCGACAGCTTCAACCAATGCTTTATTAGCTTGACGTTTTTCAAGTTGTGAAACTCCATTAGTTGCCATCATAATTCTAGTTAAAGATTGTAAATGAATTGATACTAATTGAGCGTAAGCATCTCTTCGCATTTCGGCCATCATACGAAATGATTCAGCATTTTGTTCAGGACTTACTTCGGTTTGAACTACTTCTTCTTCAATTACTACATTTTGTACTTCCATTAGTATAAATCTCCTTCACTTTTAGATTCTTCTTGTTTTTGAGTTTTAGCTTTTTTAAGAGCGTTCCAATCAACTTTAGCTTTAGCTGGTAATTGTATTGGGGCATCTTGTCCTGTAGAAGTTATTACTACAGTAGATGTTGCAGCATTGACCTTAGTATCAATAACTTTATTTTTACCAAGTTCAGGACTTTCTAGATCAGCTTCGGCCATGTCTTCAGTTGGAATACTAAATGTTTGAATAAGTGCATATTTAAGTGCTGCGGATAAAGCTTTATTAGTAGCTTTATCTCCAGAATCCAGACCTTCTGCTGGAATTGGACCGATAGTTACTTTAGACCCGTCTTCTGCAAAAAAATCGTATTCCATAGAGAGACTAACAGTTTTATCAACGCCTTCTTTACCATTACTTCTAACAACAGTACGAACTTCATGTTTTTCGGATACACAACGTGGTGACATAAATACACTATGTTTAGTTAAAGCTGGATATAAACTATTAACCATATCATCAATGCCTCGAAATTTAAAACCTTGTGCAGTATTTTTTTGATTTTTACCAATAGCACCAATGTCTTTCATAACTTCAGACATTTTTTTATAAATTAATGCAGACATTATTTTTCTCCTTTAATAAAAAAATCAGAAATTCTTTTAATCAAATCATCTAATGCTCTATAATTAGTATCATATCTTGTTGCTTCACGTTTGTCAACAAAACATTTTTCGCTATTACGATTAATTCTAATTGTTAGCATATCATATCTTTTAAAAGTTTCATTCCATACCGGACAAAAAGTCGTGTCAGTATATGAATAATCTTCCATAGAATTAGCCTCATCCTTGAGGTCCTGCGCATCTTGCTTTAATTCTTGCGGCTTTACTTGTTTGGGATTTTTAGACATATTTAATTTCCTTTAAAGATATTATAACAAAATTTTAATTAAAGTCAATATTATTTTTCTAATTTAACTAAACCTTTAGGATTTTTTCCATGGCATAAATGAATAAATGGGCATGGACTACCAAATTGATTTTCACAACTAGAATAGTTTTTAGGAAATAATCCCATTTCAATACATGATTTTACCGTTGTAGCATTTTCTATTACAGCATGTTCAAATTCTTCATTAATAGTACCTGGAATAAATTGAGTTTTAACTTTAAAGCTTTTTGTTTTTTCAAACTCTCCGTTACATCGGCTACCATTAACTACATTATCACAAGTTTTATGAGTGCTAGTATTTTCTTTTCCGCAAGATTTACATACTTTTTTAACATCTTTAATTAATTTTTTACTCATTACAGCGTAAGCACATGCTTTAATTTCATGTTTCCAATCATTGTCCGTGTCGTGTGCAAAAATATTTAAAATAGCTTGATATGTAGCTAATTGTTCTGATGTCGCAACAGCGTCTTCTTCATATTCAGTTGAAGTCGTTTTATTATCAACTATTGCAATCCTACCGTCCTGTAATTCTGCAACAAAGTCAATAACTCCATTTAAATTATTACCAGCTTCATCTATTAATTCTACTTTTTTTTGAACAGCAATAATTGTTTTAAAATTAGGCAAAATATCATTATAATAAGCAGTTAAAAGTAATTCAGCTTTTTTCTTTAAACATAACCAATTATAATAATTATAAATACGTCTTTTTTCTTCAGAAATATCAACCCAATCAACTTCACTCATTAAAGTTTCAATTTCACTTTTAGTTTCAAAAAAACTTTTATCATATTTAAAAAGTTCTGCCCAATCGCTTTTTTCTAAAAGATCGGGATCTTGATCGTATTTAGAATATTTAATATCAGGATTTAATGGCATGTCCACAACTTGTCGTAGACTATTTTCTCCTTGTTCCCAATTTCTATTAAATGTTTCAATAGTCATTTTTAATATTTCAGGATTGTCTTTGTTTTCAAGCATCACGTTTAATGAATTATCTATCGCGCTACCAAATACTAATGCTGAACTTAAAGTTACTGGACGATATTTTTCTAAATAATGAAGGCGATATTTTTCGCCACATTGTAAATAAGTATTTTTACTTGAGTGACTCAATTTAATTGACATTATAATTCTCCGCGTTCAAGTAATTTAATTTTAATATATTTAATAACACCATCGTATTTATCAGCTATTTTTAATTTAATATCATAAGGAATTTCATTATCATTTAATAATGAATTTAAATCGTATTCAATACCCATAATATCATATTTATTATAATTATCAAAATGAGACAATTCTTTATTCATAATATAATCTTTAGTTATATCATATTGTTTCATAACAATCCTTATAAAGGTAACCCCTAACCAGCTAAAAGGAGGGAAACAACTGATTAGGGGCTTTTGGGGGCGTTAAAAAGAAAGTGAAGTAAGGCTCGTATGATTTAAAAATACCAATTACCTTTAAATCCAATACTCCACTTTCTTAAATATATTATACCGAATGTTAATTTAAATGTCAAGCCTCACATGATTTACAATCAGAAGCTTCTCTATAAATACTGTCACCTTTTAAAGGCGATTCACTTCGACAGTAATATAAACTTTTTACACCTAATTGCCAAGCTTCCATGTGAACATCAAATACATATTTACCAAGTTTTTTACGCAATTCATTATCATTTAAATCGCTCGGCACAGCAAAAAATAAATTAACCGATTGCGATTGATCTATAAATCGTTGTCTTTGTCCTGCTTGACGAACAATAGCAAATTGATTTATTTCTCTAGCTGTCAAAAAAACTTCTTTTTCTTCAGGACTTAGACCTTTTACGTTTCTAACCGATCCGCCATTTTCATTAATTAATTGCCAAGTTTCAAAAGTATCTAAACCTTTTTCCATTAAAAGTTGTTGCAGCATAGGATTTTTTTGTATAAAAACGCCTTTAGCTGATTTTTGTGAAAACATATTAGATATTAAAGGTTCGATACCTTGAGACAAATTTCCTGAAATTAAAGCATTAGATACTGTAGGAGCTACAGTAGTTAAATGACTATTTCTCATGCCAGTACCTTTACACCATTCAGGTTCACCATATTCTTCAGCTAATTCTCTACTTGCTTGTTCGGCTTGATATTTAATAGTTCTAAATACTTCAGCGTTTAATTGCATTGCATCAAATGAATCAAATGGTATCATACGTTTTTGAAGTAAAGAGTGCCATCCAAGACCGCCTAAACCTAACGCTCTAGATTTAGATGCAAAACGTACGGAATTTTCAAATCCTTCAATATCTTTAGCTTTATTTAAAAACTCTGTCATAACAGCATCTAAAAATTTAATAGATAAATTTACAGCATCTGTATTTTTCCATTCGTCAAATCTAGCTAAATTCATACTAGATAAACAACATACAAATGTGTGTTTATCATCTGTATATAATGTAATTTCTGAACATAAATTTGATGTTTCTACTTCTAATCCGTTATTTTTATAAGCAGCAGGATTAGCTCTGTTTACATTATCTAAAAATACAATATAAGGTTCACCCATTTCAAGGCGTGTTTTTAATAATTTATTAAATAATTCTCTATTTTTTACATTACCGTCTAGTGCCTCTTGAAGAAATTTATCTTTAATTGTTACACCATGATGAAATGAATTAGATAAACATCGACGACTAGGGTCGCCTGTTTGTCTTCTAATGTCAATAAATTCTTCACTATCGTCATGTTCAATTGGTAAATAATTAGCTGATGCGCCTCGACGTGTTGCACCTTGAGCAACAGCTTGAATAACATTTTCTTCAATTTTTAACCAACTAACAACACCATCAGATTGTCCGCCTTTAGAAATTGGAGCACCTCTAGGTCTAATTTTTCCCCAAAATTTACCCATTCCACCGCCATATTTTGATAACATAGCCGTTTCTGTATAACCTTTAAAAATTCCAATAGTATTATCAGGAACACTAGAGGCATAACAAGCAATTGGTAAACCTTTATTAGTCCCTAAATTAGATGCAATTGGAGTACTTAAACATAACCAATTTTTCCAAATAATATCAAAAAATTTAGAAGCTAATTCAGGTTTATTTAAACTTGATGCTGCAGCATTAGAAACTCGTTCATACATTTTTTTAGGAGTTTCATTAGGTAATAAATAACCATTAGATAAAGTTTTAAATCCTTCTTCTGTTAAAAAAGAAGGAGCTTCACCAAGTTCTTTAAGTTTATTTAATTCTGTCATTAAGTCCATACCTCATCAAAATTAGCTATTGCTTTTGAATATGACGTTTCACGTCCAGCAAAAAAATCTTGAATACTAGTACCACTAACCATTATATTAAACCATTCTAATCTATTTAAAGCATCTTTGTCAATATTTTTCCAATTAGCTTTTAAATTTAGATCAGCTAATTTAGTATTAGCTCTAAATCTAATGTAGTTTTTTAAATCACTAGCAGTTAAATTGGGTAAATTACCTTGCTCAAATACTTTATCAATAAAATTGTCTTCTAATTGAACAGTAATTCTTGCCGCATCATAAATTTTCTTTTTTAATTCATCAGTATAAATTTCAGGAAATTCTTGGACCATAGTTCTAAATAACCAACATCCGGCCTCAGAATGAAGTGATTCATCTTTAGCTGATAATTCAATAATTTTACCAAGACCTTTCATTAAATTTCTTTGTTGAAAAGATCCTAGCACTGCAAATGAACTAAATAAATTAACTCCTTCATTAAATGCACTAAAAATTGCTAACGATAAAGCTATGTCTTCTTTAGTTTTACCTTTAGTATTAATTAATCTATCAATTTTAGCTTTAGCCGTTGGTTCAGTTAAAAATGATTTATAATCTTGAATATTTAATGTTTCTTCAAGATATGAATAACCGACAGCATGAATTGATTCAAATGATGCAAATGAATGACACATCATCTGAATTTCAGGTTTTTTAAACCATCGACTAACTTTAGCTGCCCAATAGTCTTCAATAAAAATTTCAGCTTGAACAAATCCTTTTAATGTACTTCCTAAAATATGTTTTTCAACTGAAAGTAAATTTAATTTCCAATCATTAACATCTGCGGCCATCTGTACTTCATCATGTAACCAAAAAGATTTTTGTTGTTTTAACCAAAAATTATAAGCTTCAGGATATTCAAATGGACCGTATTCAACACGAGGAGTTAATATACTCATCGTTCACCCCTTTAGTTAAAAATAAACTTTAACTCGATCAATTGCGATATTTATTATAGAATTATTTCTAATTAATGTCAATATTAAACTTTTAGGACTATCACCTTTAATATCGTTTTGATTAGAAATAACATTATTATTTACTAAAATTATTTTATCACCAATTTGTAAATCTGAATCGTATGCACTATAACCTTTTTTAATACTAGTTACAATAATAACTAATACTAATCCATAAGGTGAAATATTCTCAAATGTTGCAGAACTACCTATTCCTATTCCCCAATAAAAATTTTCAGGCACAACTTGTTTGCCTTCACCTTCGTTTATTTCAATAATTTCAACATCAGTTGAGTTTATTTTTTGACTTTCATTTATTCCATTTCCATTATCAAATGAATCGTTGTTTATTTTATTATTATTCAATAAAAATAATGGAAATAAAAATAATAAATGAATTATAAAAGAACTTAATAAATATTTATTCATCATCTGCTGGAATATATGGGATTTTTTCCTCATATTCATAATTTTTAATACCTAAAATTCCTGAACACGCCTCTAAATAACATTTAGCAATAAATTCTGCATTATCTAAATCTTTATTTGCTAAATCCATAAAATAATTATGTGCAAGTCTTGCTATTGATTGTAAATCTTTTTTAGTAATTACTCTATTTTTTTGCATTTATTTTGCCTTCTTTGTAAATAGGACAATACGTCGAGTGTTGGTCCCATGGGTCACCCTCATGTCCTGCAATTTTAGATTGTCCACACTCGCATACAATTTTAGGTTTAGTTTTTGTAATTTCCGTTTCCCAATTGCCATAAGTCCAATCTCCACTATTATAAATACCCATTAAAGCTTCCCAATTATCATTTTTACCTGATGCCATTGCTACAGGATTGATGCCGCTAGGTAAATTTGTAGGAATATGTTTTATATAACCCCTATTAAAGTCTTCGTTAGTAAAAGACCAAACATAGTGACTTGTGCCTTGTACTCTAAATACGCCACCAAAAACTTTAACTATTTGAAGTTTTGCGCCAATAATTTCTTTATAATTATGTGGATTATCAATTAAAACTTCAATATAATCCCCAATTTTTATTTGATCTGCCATTTTTTCTCACAATTCTTAAAAATTTGATAAGAAATTTCTCCATTTTTAAGTACTGCACAATTTACAATATTTTCCATACAAATTTCTTTTTTTTCTTTAGAAATTGTTACATCATTAAATTTACACGCTAAAACTATTGCAGCAATTAAAGCTTCTTGTGTCATATATTTATCTATCCTCTAACATATTTAAACGTCTTTCCATTCTATCAATATAAACGTCTTCGATATAATTAGATCCATTATGATACCATTCATTATCTAACCAATTATGTAATTGTTTTTCAATAAATTCAGATTCAACGCGACAAGGAATAGTGATTTCGTTATTTCCTTCATACGCGGTCCAATTTAAAAGATTTAAACCTTCATTTACGTCATATTCAAACGTAATAATATAATCTCTAAAAGGAATTTCTTTTTGATAAGACATATTTTCTCCTTTAGGAAAGTACGCGCGCGCGTATAGCACTATTTTATTTTAATTTTTTAGCAAATGCAAGCATATTTTCTTTAGGACCATAATAATATATAGGATGTGTGCCGTTTTGATATTCTTCTATTGCATCAGGATAATGAATTTCTATCCAACATTTAACTAATGCTAACATTTCACCCATCTGCAATCCTTGTTCTTCCGTCAATTCAAATAATAAAGGTTCTAAATCTAATAAAACGTCACTAATAATTCGGGATGTGCGTGAGGTATCCATAGACATAAATTTTTCCTTTTTTATCTATAATTTTAAATATTGGAACTTGACCGCAAAAATTTTTAAACATTTTTTCATATTCATGTTGTAACATATCTAAATTGGTTTCATCTAAGTCTTCTCTAGTTTCAGCTTGAAAATTTAAAATTTCAACTAAATCGCTAATTTTCATAATTCACTCCATTTAGAATACCTAAAACATTTATCTTTCATGCCTTTATCAGAAAGAATAAGCCATTCATTTTTATTAATAATATTCAAATTGACTTTTTTTCCAATATTAAAACTTTCAACAAATCCTAAGTTCCAAAAAATACCATGAATAATTAAACTTGAATTATTTGTATCCATATAAGTTATATTAATACAAATATCTATAAATTTTTTATGTTTAATAAATTTTCCTGTTAAATCCATAAAATATTTCCTCTTAGGAAAGCGCGCGCGCGTATAGCGTTTATTTTAATTATATTTTAAAACTTAAATAAATACAAACAATAACTAACATTATAAAAAAAGTATTGTCAAACATGTTATTTATCCATATACCCAGGTTCAGGCCACACATCTAAACAATCTAACCACATCTCATGCACCACGTCAAGGTAAAATTGATCGACTTTATAATTAGCTTTAAAGTTATTGGCGTTGTTTAATGTAAAACCGTTGGGATGCAGTCTAGTCCAGCAATTTAATTCAGTGCGGTATCGAATCACATAAAATGTTTTATCCATATAATCCCCTCTTAGGAAAGCGTGCGTGCGTATAGCGTTTATTTGTTAGTCAAAACTATAACAGGTTGTTTAGGTTGAATAACATTAGCTATATTTTTTAAATTTAATAAATTTTTATTAACAGATAAACAAGTTAAAATTATTAAACAATGTTTCATAATATATCCTTATTTATATCTAGGGTTTTTAACGCATCCTACACCGTCTCGTAACAATGATAAAGTTCTAAGACATTGATTCATATTATGATCGACACAATGAATCTCTGTCGGGCTTATAGCGCAAAATTCAGCGTTGCCTATAACAGTCGGTTTACTGTAAGCATTAAATGATGGCATTAATGATATTAGGAAAGCACATGCGCGAATATGACTCATTTTACAACCCTTAATCCTATGTTTTTAATACGTTCAAACTTATTTTTTTGTTTAGATACTTTAATCCCACGGTTTATAATATATTCTAGTTCTAATAATTCGTCCTCATATTGTTCTATCAATTCTGTATCGTCCGTTGTTTTTAATAGCGTATTTATCGTATTAATCTTATCAGTATAACGCATTAAATCGAAAAGTGTTAGTTCTTTCATTTTTTATTCCCCTTTAGGAAAGTACGCGCGCGTATGCGCCTTTGGTGTTCAATATATCTGGACATTAAATCGTCATCGGACATTGACTCACCTTGTTTGAAAAACGCTTGATAAACATCAAATATTAAATATAAAATGCATATTAATAATATTATTTCTATATAATAGTCAAACATGTTAACACCTTGTTATTGTCACAGTAAAGCCTTGTGACGCCAAAAATTTACTTTTAATATCAGCGTCAACCCAAGACATGAAAGACTGTTCATAAGTCGAATATTGACGTGTGGCAAATAATTTGAACATATATTTACATCCTTTATTTTAAAGCGTTTATTTTATTTACTGACGACAGTTAACAAAACAAATTTATTCAAATTAAGTTTATCAAATTGTATTCGATTTAAAAAAATAATTTCGCCAGTTTGTTTATTAAATAATTCAAAAATTGTTTTCATTTTTATTTTCCTTTTTTATAAAGTTGTTTACCGTGCTTAATTATAAAATCATGTGACCAGTGATCACCCTCGCAATTAATTACAGTGCTTTGCGTGATATATCCCCAAAATGTTAAATCATTTCGCTTTTCACATATCCCATAAGTTCTGAATTCAATTATTTGATCGCCAAAATTGTTTCCGGTGATTGTGGCAATCATTAAACTATTATCTTGATTTTTTGAAGCTTTAATTATGTCTAAATGTCTCATATATATGTCTCCTTTTAGGAACGCAAACGCGCGTATGTGTGATTAGTCTCTAATTATAGAGTCAAACGGTTTACAATATATTTTGTCACCCATGTCAAAAATTTGGTCCGTAAAACGTCCTTGATCGGTGAAATGTATTAAAGCGAACTTATATTGTCTTTTGTATGGTCTCTTAATTACTTGCTGTTTTGACACTAATTTTTTTAAAAAAGTGTTTAGCGTTTCAATATTATCAGTTTTCAAAGTTAAAAGACTAAACTCACCTTTGTAGTGTAGCGGTTTCATTTTTTACCCTTTTTTTAATATTTTTTAATACAACTAGCCCATGTAAATACGATCGGTATGATAGTCATACGCATTGACTACTGTGCCGTCAGATCTAATTACCGTACAAATAAATTTTTCGTCAAGTTCTAACGCGTTAAAGTCTGCTAGCGTCAAAGCATTGCCTCTAAAATCTAAAAACGTGTAAGTATGATCCGCATAGTTTTTTATTTCTTCAATAAATAATAGTTGCGATTCAGTATAAGTTGAATCATTTTCAACTAAACTTAATAGTGTCATTTCTTGACTAATATGTTCTGTTATGTCTAATTTACGACCGAGACTTAACTCCGAATATTTCGATTCGTATGCTGTGCGGCCTTTCGGTTTAATAGTTTGAACACTTTCAATAATATTTTTATTTAACACAATATATTGATTGTCTTTAATTGCTGAGATTTTGCTATGTTTTAATTTTAATTCAGCGAGTGTGTCTTGTAATAAGTCCATAGTTGTCGCTATAGCGTACGAATCAATACTTTGAATATGACAAAAATAAAGCGTTGCAATACTATCTCTAAATATATGCAATTTATTGTCTGGACTAAATGCTGCAGCGGCATAATATCCGGTTAAATAGCGTTCAATGCCTTTGATTCCTACAGTTCCTATTAATTCGACTAAATGCTCGCTATCGTTAGTTGTGTGTTGCTTATATTCTGGACCGTGGTTGGTTACAACGCCGTTATGAATAAGTGACCATCCATGTTTATTGATCGGATGCGTATTAGTTATATTTTTGTGATTAGTTGATGTTCGGCCGTGAAATATTCCCCCGCCAATAATTTCAGATTTAACTCCAAAGCGGTTATAGGATTGTTCTAAAAAAGGTAAAGTTAACATCGGTTGCTCGAATGAAGTACTAAAATTTTTAGTGTCTGTACTTCTTTCGCCAAAAATGCCGTCACTCCCTTGAATAGTGTAGCCTAGTCCATCTTTTTCATAATATGCAAGATTATTCATAATCGTATTAATAGTATTGTCAACTTTTTTAATTTTATTCATATTCGTTAATACAAAAATTTTACACATATAAAACTCCTTTAAAAATTAATTAAAAAAAATTATGCTGCGTTACTGTCGGTATTATCTAGATCTTTCGCTGAAATTGATATGTCACTCTCGCCATTAAATAATGCTGTGCGTTGTGCGACATATTCTAATAAATTTTCGTCAATTTTAATGTAGTCTGTTAAATCATTAATATTTTGACAAGTTTTTTTGATCGTACTTTTTTTAATGGCGTTAAGTAAATTAGCCCAGTTCATAATTTTATTAAAATCAGTTGTTGAGCTGTGCAATCGAATTTCAATTGTTTTATATTTACTAAACGCTGTTAAATTTACAGCATGATATCTTTGTCCTGACATTTTTGAGACAGACGCTCTGCAATACGAATTATCGCGTCTCGATTTAGGAACCATCTTTAATAAAACGGGTAAAGCTTTTTTAAAATTTTTCCCAATTTCTAAAACTTGACTTTCGCTCAAATTACGCGAGTCTAAATGCACATGTAAACCGCACGATTTATTCACTTTTGCGCCTAAATTGTTTAATAATTCACATGCTTTTTGCAAATTTGATGTGTCGTTAAATTTTGTCAAAATTGTAATTTCAACCGGAAAGTGACCTTCAGTTTCTCGAATTGAACCGTCGCTTTTTACAGTGGCAAACTTAATTTTGTTTTGGCTAAACAATTTTTTTAATTCGCGTTGATTGCTATGTGTCGAATCATCTATATCGCCATTAGTACACGTTGCAATATAAGGTATAAAACACTCAATTTCCACGCCAAAATATTGCGTATCAAAAGAAATCGGATTGTGTTGTTTATTAGCATCTAACATTGAGTTATATATTTTAAAATATTTGTCTTTATTTACATTTAATACATCTCGACACAATGAATTTTTATTCGAATTAAAGGAAAGATTTCTCGCTCTGACACCATTAAACGAATCAAGATAAGACAGCGCATCGTTAAGTTTATTTTTGCCGACCATCATATTAAAATTGTATAAATGCTTTTTTGACTTAATCGCGCTCATGTCTATAACGATTTTATTATTTTCAATTTTAAAGTTTTTCATGTTTACATCCTTTTTTTTTATCAGTTACTCGATACTTAACTATATAGCAAGCGAGATGCCAAGGTTAAATCAAATATATGAGAGTTAACAATATTTTCAGTGTATAACTTATATATGTTTTTATAAATAATTCAATTAACAAAATAAAATCAATAACTTGCTTGCTGTATAACTTATTTATAAAAAAATAAGTTTGACATATCATATTAAAACATGTTATTATTAACAAGTTATTAAAGAAACGTGCCAGTATTAGTTTAAAAATCAAGGCTGCCGCGTTGTTTCATAGTGATACCGCAAGGGATAGGCAAAGAGTGAGTCAAGCTCACTACACCGAGTCAATACTCGACTGAAGTCTCAAAATGAGATTTCTAGCTATGAAACATTAAGTTTGAATTAAGACATAGCATGATGTCTCAAACTGAAACAAAACGTGCCGTAGTGGCCTTGCTATGTCCAGAATGAGACAAGTTATCGCGCTTCAAAGTGAGACGCTCGCAGCGTCGAACGCTTTACGCTGTGTCCACAATAATTTCACGGTGTACTCTATTTATTCCATATAATATTCGGGATGTCTCATAATGAAACGTATTGCATCTAGACGCTTAGTGAATGTTTTATATTGAGACGACGATTTAATTGATCTAACTATATATATTTTCATTTTGAAACACCTTTCAAGTCTATAATACCTTTACCTCTTAATTCAGGATAAGCTGCATCAATTTGAGATAACCTAATCTCATAATAATTTAATTTAGTGCCAAAATGCTTTACTCTAGAACGAAGTCTTGTGACAATTTTATTCCTGTATTGAATGATTTTAATGTCATGCAAACTTAATGCCATATAAATTAAACCTCACTCTTTACGTTAGCTTTAATTAAGTCCGTTTCAAGTTTAGACAAAAATGCCTTAAGTGTTTGAATTGACTCAAGATTTAAGTCCATGTTATTAGTTGAATTGCCTTCAAAGTCACTTAATTTAATATTAATCGCTTTAAAATTAGTCAATTTTTTTAATTGATTTTGATAATAGTTTCCCATATAAACTCCTAATATTATTTATTAATTAAAATTGTTTCAATATTCTTTTGGGTATCAAGTGACAATATTGTCATAGTTTCATTTATTAAAATTAAAGCCATAAGTACAACAAAAAAGGTTATAAGTCTGTCCATTAGTAACTCCCAGTTAATTTTTCTAATATCATAAAATAAATAAAAAATATAATTGACGCGGTTAACATATTATCCAACTTTCATAAAGTCAAAAGATAATTGACTATCGTTTTCAATAACTTGAGTGACCTCTAGACTTGATTCAACACGAGATAATCCATAGAATAAGTCTTGTATTAAGTCTAACACTAAACCGTCACTATGGTGTAAATTAAATTGACGGCCATCATTAAAGTATATAGTAGCTTGTGTCTGTGCTTTGTTTATAATTATTTTATCCATCATTTTATACCTCACTTGATATAATACTATATAGCAAGGTCGATGCCATGCTTAAGTCTAATATATTTGAGTTAATGACTAAAATTGTGAAAAACTTATAGACAATTAAAGAACATTATATAATCCTGAAAGATATTAATAGCTTAAGTGATGTAGAACTTATAAACACAATGACATTAATTGTCACTTAGTATATACTATATTGAGACGCACAGACTTAGCTTAGGATTGACGATCTAAGGTGTAGACTAGTGATGTATAGGCTTATTGATATCATGCTGTATAAACGATATATGGACGAATCAAGAGTCGATTGTCTCAAAGTAAGTCGATTATATAAAGATGAGAATAGTCGATTAGATGTAAGAATGAATAAGAAAGAGATAGGATACGAAGTACACTCACTCAGACACAGTCGATTAGAACTTATTCACTTATAATATTATTCCATATTGGAATATTGAATATGCAAAATTAATGCTCACAAGTTCGCATTAACAAAAGTATGCAAAGCTTATGCCAACATGTTAATTGAATTAACTACATGCAAGTTATATGCCAATGTGTAATGTGTTGTGTGGAATAGTATT
Organism: uncultured Bacteroidales bacterium; assembly: GCA_903912795.1. Taxonomy (GTDB): domain Bacteria; phylum Bacteroidota; class Bacteroidia; order Bacteroidales; family Paludibacteraceae; genus Paludibacter. The sequence goes on along the minus strand of CAIWIS010000237.1, from coordinate 46,489 downwards.
TGTATAATACAATCTATATGCCTAATGAGTTGGCATGCCTAATGCTATTGCAAGTTATATGCCGGTGTATCATATAGGGATTGGCATGATTGATGCAGGGGGGGGGTAGGATGGTATGAGATGATTAAAGATTGTGTATAGCTCACACACACGTTTAGACTTTTATCTAGTTACACGCATACATCGTTAACAAGTATTTATATGGAACTATTAAATAAAAAAGTTTGCACTTGCTGTAAAGAAAGTAAATATTATAATTTGACCAATTTAGGCTATACTGAATTTCCAGATCATCCTAATAAAATCTGGACAAGTAATGTGTGTACTGATTGTAAAATTAAACGTCTAGAACGTAATCGACTTTTAAGATCAGCTTCAAGTATTGGTGAATCTGAACAAAAGCAATGTAGAATATGTTTAAATACATTTACTCGAATCTATTTAGGTAAGAATGAACATAATTCAGGAATATATAAGGGTGATGACGGAAGACTTTGGCATGGTCGAGTGTGCCCTAATTGTTATGCTGAAATAGAAAAAACTCGACGTGCTAAAAAAATAAAACCTCCGCGTAAAAGTTTTATTAAAAATTGTGAAACTTGTTTAAAACAATTTGAAACATTCTATTCCAAGCAAAAGGTATGTTCTAATTCTTGTAAAGTTAAAAAACACTATAAACACAAATCTTCATCAAAATGTAAAACTTGCTGTGCTCCAACATTAAATCGGAAACGGTATTGTTCTGATACTTGTAAACCGCATAAAATTAAATTGGAAAATAACAAAAAAGTTTATAATAAAACCTGTCCAACTTGTAATCAACTATTTGAATCTAAACGCTCAAATCGAATTTATTGTAAATCTGGACATAGCCCTGCAGCAATTAAAGCTCGAAAAGAACTTAAAAAAATTAGAAAGAAAGAATGTAAGCAAAAAATTAGTAAATTTTATAAAAAAGAATTAATCGACTTTTATGAAAATAAAAACGATAACCACGTTGACCACATCATACCATTACATCATCCCGATGTCTGCGGGTTACATGTTCCTTGGAATTTGCAATATTTAAATCCTAAGACAAATATGTCAAAATCTAATCTTTGGGATGGGACTATGGACAATGAAAATTGGAAATCCCTTATTTCACTCTAAAACGCTCTATAAATGTAGATAATAAAAAAGGGCTACCCTGTTATGGGTAACCCTATGTAAAACAATATAATGTACGGTTTTGTTAAAATTTTAGGTATCTCTGACTTTATTTATAGCGGCTTTCTAAAAACATTGTAGTATGGGAAGTTAAATTGTTTATTTTAGCTATATACCTTAATCTCGTGTATTTAATCATTTCTGGACCATAGAATCCTAATCGACTTTCAAGTGGCACTATCCATTTATCTTTATGTTTAAAATAAAAGGTAACAGGAGATAGGGTACCACCGCGTGTTGCAGCGTAAACGTCTACCCAAATTTTTTTACCTTTATATTTAAGAGATAGATTTCTTAAAATTAAGTCCATTAGTTTGACTTTCTACATTAGTTTTCGGCATAATGTAAACCGCGTTATCACACTCTTCTTCTGTCCAACCCTCGGACATATTCATATAAACCATAGGGGTAGTACAAACTTCAATACCCAGTTCTTCTAAATTTTTAATATAATGCCCAAGTTCTAATCGACTATAGGCTTTTGGAGTTAAAAATATAACAATCTCACCTAATGGTATCATAATTATTCCTAATCGACTATGTGATCTTGGACATCTTCTACTTGAATCCTGATTACTTGTTTTATAGGTATCACAGTTTTATTAATTCTAATATACCCTTGTCTAAAGAATAAGTCAACAGCATCAACATTAAATAATGGGGTTTGTACTGTACCGTATATAACAGCATCCATTATTTGTTTATTGTTACCTTCATCAACAAAGTAGACTTTAAAGAAAGAAAACACAGTTCCTCCACAATATCTTATTTACGAGTTATATATGAATCTTTATAGACTAAGGATTGATCATAATCTGTATACATCAATTGTTCGGGCGGTGTAGTCAATTCAACTTCGTTACCATCCTTGTCCTGATATACAAATATTTGTTTCCATAAAGTTCTAGGTATCTTTAATTTATCCATTTTATACGCATCGGCAAAAATATTAGAAAATGCTTCTTCAATTGCTATTCGACAAGCTTGTTCAAAAGCCGTTTCTTCTTTCTTCATTTATTCATCTTTCATTCTGGAAATTCCGGACGGTTGATAAGCTTTCATTGCATAATATGCGATTGAATAACTTCTTGAATAAGAGCCACCAGGTCTTTGATTATTCGTTTCTTCTTTGATGATTTCAATTAAAGCTCTGTTTTTATCCTCTAGCTCTCGTTCTAGTATTCTTATTTTAACTAGCAACTCTGAATAATTTGTACTACTACGCTCGTCCTCTAATTCACCTACTAATGATTTCATCACTCCCCTGCGCTTTCATCTAATATTGCAACAATAGTTTCTTTGCCCAATTTTAACGTGATCTTTTTATTTTCTTTCAACGAATCAAAAATATTTTCTAATTCTGTAAAGAGTGAAGAAATCAATTTGTCTTTTTGCATGATTTCAAAATTTAAAGTTTCAATTGTTAAAGCTTGCAAACGTCTATCATCGTATCTTTCAGGAATTTTTATGTTTGTCCAAGTTGCCATTTCACTCCCCTGCGCTTTCTAAATCATCTAAAGCCATCTTAGCGATAAACCCACCAACGATTTTACCATCGACTAATGTAGTATCTTTCTCGTTTAACATCATAATATATATACCGTAGTTTAAATTTCCTATTTCAGCCCAATTACTATGGTTGTTGTAAAATCTTAATGCTTTAACAGCTATCTCAAGTTGTCTGTTTAATTTAATTATTTCTTCGTTCAAGCAATTAGTGTAAAAATTATTACAAGCAGAACAATCCCAAGACCTACATCTCGCTTTTTTTGTTTTTCGTTCTTCATTTGTTAAATTACAGTTCATCACTCCCCTGCGCTTTCATAAATCTAAAATGTTCACGATTAAAAACACCATACTTATTGCAACCACCACTATTATTATAGTTAACCCCTCGGATTTTCCCATTACTCCCCTGCGCTTTCTAATCTACTTTAATTAAACCATAGCAATCTTCGCCACTATTCCAATCTTCCCATAAATCTTTCTCAGTAGCTTTAATTTCTAATGGCATATTAATATATCCATTATATCCAAATGAAATTTTCATATAATCAAAGCCGCCATCAATCGAACAATTACCGCAAGAACATGTCCTGAAATCATGCCGCGCTCTAGAATAAATTATATCAGAACATCCTCGACATTGTATAGCATTAACTTTAGTTTTCATCTTCCGGCTCCCAATTTCTAGACTTTCTTAATGATCCTATTAAAATACCTTTACCAATAGTTAATTGATCTGTAGTAACAACTTCTGGCGGTTCCATTCCTAATCCAATTAGTGCAGATAACACATCATCAGCAATTGCATTAAGTTCGGCACTACCTAATGTTATGCCATTATATTCTAATTGTCCAGTAATAACTTTAACTATAAGCTTACGCGCATCACTTCTTTTCATTATCAATTTCCTCAATAACTAATTTGCCACCAACAGTACTTACTTTATAATGTCCTGATTTATTAATTTTTACAACATTACCATTATATTCAATATTAAGAGTTTCTTTTTGAGGTATGATTACTTTTGATGCCCATCCAATAACTTTAATACTAATACAATCATTACCATTAGATTCGTTTTTAGCGAGATATTTTAAAGTGGAATAATCATATGGATAACCCCTGGGAAAATTATGTATATCATAAGGTGACTTTGTTTCAATTATCATAAGATCGTTTTGTCGAATCCATTTACCATGCTCATACGATTGCATATCAGTAACTATTAAATCCATAATAACCTCTAATCAACTTTACGTTTAATTTCAACTGGACCATGCGGACCATAAATAATTATGTATCTATGTGCAACATGATCGGGATCTTTAAATAATAAAAATTCTTCCCATTGTTTTTGTTGTAACAGAGATGCTAATTTATCATACATTTCAGGACTAACAAATACGGATTTTACAGGAACTTTGAATTTATTAATATAATCCATAATTGGAGCAGCACATTCATTAAGTTCTTTATTAAGTTTATCTAAATTTTCATATCTAGCGGCCCACATAATACTCCCTTTATATTAAAATCATATCAAAATGCTAATCGACTGTCAACATAATTTATTAACAAGTATCTTTAAGGAGTACATAAAATGCCAGCAAAGAGTAAAGCTCAATTTAAGTTTATGAAGATGATGGAGCACAATCCAGAAATGGCTAAACAAAAAAAGATTGACCATGAAATGGCTAAAGAATTTACTGAAGAAAATGTCGGTAAAAAAAGTTATGATAAACTCCCTAAAGAAACACGCTTCAAAAAACTTTTCAAAAAATAAACGATAAGTTTGTTTTTTTATCTTCTATTTGATATAATAATGTAAATTAAACTTGTTGGAGATTCTTTGAGCAAAATAAAACGCAAAAAGATAGTAGTCGATACCAATGTAATTCTTTTTGATTTTCAAGCTATTTTACGTTTAGGAGACGCGGACATATATATTCCGATCTCAGTTATAGAAGAAGTAGATAAATTTAAAAAAGACCAAGGAGAAAATGGTCGAAATGCGCGACAATTTAGTAGATTTATAGACATCCTGAGAGCTAAGGGTTCTTTAGCTGAAGGAATTAAAGTAGATGATACTAAAATTGTGATTTATGTTAACATTGATTTAATGCTAACTGAAATGCCAAAAGAACTGGATGCACAAAAAGCTGATAATAGAATTTTAAATACCGCATTAGTCCTGAAAAAACAATTTCCAAAATCAACGGTTGAGTTAATTAGTAAAGATATTAATCTTAGAATTATGGCCGATGTTTATGGAGTGGTAGCAAAAGATTATGATGGCAATGAAATTAATAAAGATAATCTTTATGAAAGTTATCTAGAGATTCCAGTAACTTACAAAGATTTAGATACATTTTATCAAGCTGGCGTTTTAAAAACTGACATTAAACTTTACGCAAATCAGTACGTTATCCTGAAAGATAAATCAAATTCCAGTTTATCAGGAATTGGTCGATATTCAGAACAAGCTCAAGGCATCGTTCCTTTAGTTGGAGTTGATGAAAATATTTGGGGTATTCATGCCCATAATGTCGAGCAAGCTTTTGCTATGGATTGTTTATTAAATGATGAAATTAAATTGGTATCTTTGGTTGGAAAAGCTGGAACAGGTAAAACTTTACTAGCAATAGCTGCAGGTCTTCAAAAAATTTTGGACGATAAGCAATATAAAAAACTTTTAGTGTCTCGCCCAATTTTTCCAATGGGTAAAGATATTGGCTATCTACCTGGAACTGTTGAGGAAAAGTTAAATCCTTGGATGCAACCAATTTTTGATAACGTAGAATATTTGATGGGGGCCGATAAAAAGGCCGCAGGGCGCGCTCAGGAATTAATTGCTCAAGGCATTTTAAATATTGAACCATTAACTTATATTCGAGGACGTAGTATTCCTCAACAATATCTTATAGTTGATGAAGCTCAAAATTTAACTCCGCATGAAATTAAAACTATTATTACTCGTGCCGGAGTGGGAACTAAAATTGTTTTGACTGGTGACGTGTATCAAATTGATAATCCATATATTGATTCTGCAAATAGCGGATTGACATATGCTGTTGAAAAATTTAGAGGACATGCTATTGCAGCGCATGTTACTTTAACTAAAGGTGAAAGATCTGAACTTGCTGAACTAGCTGCTAATATTTTATAGTATTTTTGGGGCGAAGGCGTGGAAGCTGTGTACGAAAGGTTTTAGAGAACCTCTCTAATCGTTTCACAAAGAACACGCGCAAAAGACAATAGAGTTTGCTGAATTAATGGTTAAAGAATACCCATAGTAAGCATAATGCCGGAGTCGCGTCCGGCTCGCCCTGGTTTTATTTTAGACTTTGTTTTCGTAAATAATACGTTTCTAAACGCTTAAGTTGTCGTATTATATCAATAATTTTATTAAGACATTCATTCATATTTTTAAATTTAAAATTTCTTGACACTCCAGAAGCACTCATTTTTAATGAAACTTCACCAGTCCTGTAATCAACTATCAATAAATAACCTAAGTACTTAATTTCATTTTGTTTTTCTAATATTTCTTGTATTAATTCTATATTTTTCATTAAATACTTTTCTATTAACAAGTCTATGTATTAGGAGATAAACTTATGAGTGATATAATAACTTCCAAATTAGATGCGCCACAAATTATTCGCAAGGCTTATGACGAACCTAATAACCGTCTTAGAGTTGATGCTTCAATTTCTGAAATGAATAGCGTTGAAGTTGTAATTGATGCAGCTTCAGGTGATAATATATCAGTTGCGAGTCAAGATGGCAACAATTTTCTTAATGTAAATGCTGATGGAAGTATAAATGTTGTCGGAAATGTTATCACTACACCGTCAGTAGGATCATTAGATGCTTTTGCTAGACAAAGAATTTCATCACCTTTTACTTTAGGCGATTATAAACATCTTTATGGTTTAGATCCTAATTTTATTGACTATACAGTTAATGGTGCGACAATAGCATTTCAATCAAATCAAGCTTGTGCAAGATTAGCAACAACGTCAAATGTATCTAGTAGGGCAGTTCATCAAACGAAATTTTATCATCATTATATGCCTGGTAAAAGTCAATTAACTTTAGCTAGTTTTAATTTTTATACGGCAGTTTCTAATGTCACTAAACGCACTGGTTATTTTGATGATAACAATGGTATATTTTTTGAACAAGTTGGTAATGGAACATTAAATATCGTATTAAGAAGTTATGTAACTGGTTCTCCTGTAGATACTAGAATTCCCCAATCTGCATGGAATATAGATAAATGTAATGGTACCGGAATTAGTGGATTTAATTTAGATATTACTAAAACTCAATTATTATTCATTGATTTTCAATGGTTAGGTGTTGGTAGAGTTAGAGTTGGGTTTGCGCATAACGGGAATTACATTGAAGCTCACGAATTTAGTGGATCGAATAATTTAAATGTTGTTTATATGAGTAATCCAAATCTTCCTATTCGTTGTGAAATTTTAAATACTGGTGCGACTGCTGGCGGTTACATGGATCAAATTTGTACCACAGTAATTAGTGAAGGCGGTTATGTTGAGGCAGGAATAGATTGGTCTGTTGCTAATCCATCTTTACGTTCTTTAGCTGCAGGTGCAACATTACCTATAATGGCTATAAGACTTAAAAACGCATATAAAACTTATCAAAATAGAATGATCGTAAGATTAGGAAATGCTAATATTTTTAGCGATTCAGGAAATATATCTTATAGTATAATTAAATTACCAAATATAGCCAGCTTAACTGGAGGTTCAGGTGTTTGGACTAGTGTTAATGCTGATAGCGGTGTAGAGTATTACGCTTTAGCTACTGGTTATTCCGGTGGAGACAGGTTGGATGGCGGTTATTGCGCTTCTGCGGTAAATGGTGGAAATAAGGCTGGTGGAGCACCAAGCGCAAATTTACCTAGTAGTGCAAAAAAGAATTATATTGTCCAAAATTATGATAGTACTGATTCTGAAATATATGTAATAGTAGCCACCAACATTGATAGCAAAGCTACTAATGTTGGCGTTAGTCTTCAGTGGAGAGAAATTTATTAGTTCTCTTCACCAATAAATCGGGCCATATTTGCTCTATAAGTTTTAGATTCTTCTTTACAAATAACAATAATTTCGTCTTTGGGGAGACCGGAAATTTCAAACAAATTTTCGGCACATCCTAAAAAATACGAATTTTCAGCAATGCTTAATACTTGGATAACCATTTTAGGTGGTTGTTCGGCCATGTAATAGATAATTCCTGTAAATCCTAAAACTACAACTAAAACTATATATAATCCGTATTTACCCATATTATAACACATCCTCTAATTTATAAATTTTGTACGAATCAATTTCCAATTGAGCTTTTAAAATAAATTCATATAAATCTTTAAGTTCTTGAAATTCCAAGAGTTTATTGTCTTTTTTCATAAAAAGACCGTATTTCATAATCGACTCCTAATGATTTATTCTATTATATCTTTATTTTTACTAAAAATCAATACAGATTAACAAGTTTATCTATAGAGGTGCAATTTGTCGGGCATGACGAAGTTAGATGGTAATCAGGTACTGCGTAGCGTATATGATGAATCTACTAAAAAATTAAAAGTTGATGCTCAAGTTAATGCTACTGTTGGTAGCATGGATATAGTTATTGACGCTGCTGGCGGTGATAATATAGCTATTTCTGATCCAACAGGAACTAAACACCTTAAAATTAATGCTGATGGTTCGATTGATGCTAATATTACTAATGGTTTAGAATTAAATATTGATCAATCAAATGATAGTGTTAGAATTGGAGATGGAGTTAATTTAGCGACTACAACTACTTTGCAGTCTAAAACCGGATTAGATGTTAATCTTTTAAATCCGACAATAACTGCAACAACAAAGCAAGTTCCTGTAGGACCAACTAAATTAACTTATGGTACAATTACTGGAGTAAATGTAGGAATAACTAGTACGATAGTTAATTATACAGCACCTTCAGGACAAGCTCAGTACTATCTTCAAAAAGTTTATATAAGTGGTGATCAGAATAGTAGCTATATTCTTTATAAAAATAGTGATATTCTTATAAAGACTAGAATGGCCCATACACAATTCAGTCAAACTATGGACTTGAATACGGCTAGTTCTTTTGGTATAATATTAGCTCCAGGTGATGTTGTAAGAATTGATGCCACTAATGGTGGTGTCGGTTCAGGAACTTTTGATGCAACATTACAATTTATGGAAATTGAAGCATAAGAAAGAATTGAACAATGGCAGATTTTTCAAGCTTACCAATTAGGACTAATCAAGCTGGCGATGTAGCTATGCAATTAGTAGATGGAACACAACCATCTCGAAGCCTAAAAGTTAATGCTGATGGAAGTATAAATGTTGGAAATGGTTCAACATTTACAAAGCCATTTGATAAAATTATAGTATTAAGTAAAACAGATGAGGGTGACCCATTACAAATAAAATCGCAATTCAATAATATTGACATACAATTAGTGACTATTGTATATGATGAAGATGGCGATCTTCAAAGTATCCAAGTGAGTGATTACTAATGAGTAAGGCAATAAGACCTAAGAAGAAGGTAGTTGTAAATCCCTTAACAGGGAAAATAGAATATGTTAATGACAATAATTTTTCTTATGAAAATATTCCAGTAGGAAAAAAATTAACTATTCAAGAAAATAACCAAATGGTTGTCCATGATGGTTTTGAAGTGGATGGAGATCTAGAACTTCTTGGATCTCTAATTCTGGAGGAATAGTGTCTAGAATACGTTTTAAAGGGACCTCATCAAGTAATATACCTACGCCTCCTTCAGGTAAGGCTAGTTTATATTTTGATGATTCTGATGATTCGTTAAAAATTAAATTAGACACTGGCGATGTAGTCGCTCTAGGGGTAACTGAACAATATATCCAAGAAATTTCAACAAGATTGCTTATTGATTCGCAATCATTAGCAGTTACTAGAGATGGTTCTGGAAATATTATTTCAATTGATTTAGCTCCTGGAATTATTAATGATTTTTATGTTGACAAAATTAGTCCTACTAAAATTGTTGATGATAAAAATGGACGTTTTCAAGCAAGTTTAATTACTAACACTCATTTACCGCAAAATATATTTACTATGGATTGCAATAATGATGGTACTTGGTTAGTAGAATTAAAAGTTACGACTAGACGACTTGGAGGGACTACTGGAAGTCCTGGGGATGGCGCAACATTCCTAAGAACATTTAGAGTTAAATCTATAGGTTCATCTGTTACGGTACATGATTATCAATCCGATTATACATCTAGAGATAATTCACACATGAATGTAACAGTTTCAGTAAATTCGACTGAGGTAATAATAACCGTTATTGGGGCGGTTAATAATAATTTAAAATGGAACGCAGAAATTATAACCTGCGTGAACATGTAACTCTGAAGGAGGAGTAAATATGGCAGTAATTTTATCGCAAATCACAATTGGTGATACACGATTAATTATCACGGACGTTGCACCACACATGAATGGTGGTTTAACAGCCGAAATCGGCTCTATGGTGATCGTTGCTGGTCAAGGTGGAATCTATCTAAAAGTAGGTTCTGGCGATGCTGACTGGAAACTTAGCACAGTAGATGCTACACAGTTAGGTTTAGACTTAGCTGATCTTGATGGACGCTTAGACGTTCTCGAACTTGATCCTGTAACAAAATCTTATGTAGATGCTGCAATTCTAGATCTTCAAGGTCAAATTGACTCTGAAGAATCTCGTGCAATGTCTGCTGAAAATGTTCTTCAAGGTAATCTTGATAGCGAAGTTTCTCGCGCTCAAGCTGCTGAAGGTGTATTGACTTCTGATTTATCATCTGAAGTTTCTACTCGTCAATCTGAGATTTCAAGAGTTGAAGGTTTAGTATCTAGCGAAGCTAGTTCTAGACAATCTGCTGATGCGGATCTTGATTCTCGTTTAGACATCATTGAAGGTGTTGGAACTGGTTCTATTGCTAAAGCATTGCAAGATGCTAAAGATTATAGCGATGTTGAAAAATCACGCGCTATGGCAGCAGAAGCTGGACTTAGTTCTAGCGTATCTTCTGAGCAATCTCGTGCGATGGCGGCAGAAGGTATTTTGAGTTCAGATCTTTCATCTGAAGTTTCTCGTGCTCAAGGTGCAGAACAAGATCTTCAATCAAATATTGATTCTGAAGAATCTAGAGCAATGGGCATTGAAAGCGGTTTACGTTCAGATTTAACTTCTGAAGTTTCTCGTGCTCAAGGTGCTGAATCAGCTCTTAGCGGTCGTTTGGATGTTTTAGAAGCAGATCCTGTAACTAAAACTTATGTTGATGGTGAAGTTTCTGGCCTTCAAGGTCAAATCAACAACATCGTTAGCAATGTTGATCCTGCAGCTCTTGATTCTTTGACAGAAATCGTTGCTGCGTTCCAAGCTGCTGATAGCAGTCTTAATGGTGCAGTTAGTGCTTTAGGTTCTGCGTCTACTTCAGCTTTAGGTCAAGAGATTACTCGCGCACAAAATGCTGAACAAACTCTTCAAGATAATATTGATGCAGAAGAATCTTCTCGCATTTCTGGAGATCAAACTCTTCAATCTAACATTAACGCAGAGCAATCTCGTGCAATGGCTGCTGAGGGTGTTCTTCAAGCTAATATTGATTCTGAAGAAACTCGCGCAATGGGCGTTGAAGCTGATCTTCAATCTCAAATCACTAGCGAAGTTTCTCGCGCTCAAGGCGTAGAAAGTTCTTTATCTTCTAGCATTTCTGCTGAAGAATCTCGCGCTATGGCCGCTGAAAGCTCATTGTCTTCTGACATCTCTTCTGAGACTAGTCGTGCAATGGCCGCTGAAGGCGTTTTAGCTGCAGATTTAGCATCTGAAGTTTCTGCTAGAGAATTAGCTATTACTAATTTGCAAAATACTATCACTAATGATATTGGTGTTGCTATTAGCAATGAAGTTAGTCGTGCTACTGCTGCAGATAACGCTCTTGATGCTAGACTTGATATTCTAGAAACTGATCCTACAACTAAAACTTACGTTGATGCTGAGAAAACTCGCGCAATGGGAGTTGAATCTAGCTTACAATCTCAAATTTCTCAAGAAGTTTCTGATAGACAAAGCGATGTTTCTGATCTTCAAGGTCAAATCAATAGCGAAATCACTAACAGACAATCTGCAGTTTCTGGCGAACAATCAGCTAGACAATCTGCTGATAACGTATTGCAATCAAATATTGATGCTGAAGAAGCTTCTCGTATTTCTGATGTTGCTGCACTACAAAGCTTGATTTCTTCTGAAGAAGCGTCTCGTATTGCTAATGATGCTGACAACTTAGTTGAAGCTAAAGATTATGCTGATTCTCAAGATGCTATCAAACTAAACGATTCTAAAGCTTATACTGATCAAAAAATTGCTGATTTGATCAACGGTGCCCCTGGTACTCTTGATACATTAAAAGAAATTGCTGATCAATTAGCTAATGACGAAAGTGCTGTTAGTGCTCTTGTTAATACAGTTGCTTCTAATCTTCAAACTGCTAAAGATTATGCTGATGCTGCAGTTCTTGTAGAAAAAAATCGCGCAGAAAGCGAAGAATCTGATCTTCAAGGTCAAATTTCTCAAGAAGTTTCTGATCGTCAATCTGCTATATCTTCTGAACAAAGCCGCGCTCAAGCTGCTGAAGCTCTTAAACTTAATAAAGCTGGCGATACAATGTCAGGCGACCTTAACATGGGTGGCAATGATGTTGTAAATGTTGGTGCTATTGGTGTAGGTACTTCTACTCCTGAGTCAATCTTTGAAATCAAAGATAACAACGTACGTTACAACATTAAAGGTTCTTCTACTTCTACTACTGGATCTATGAACGCTATCGTTTCTACAGTTTCTCCAGCAGTAGGTTCTGTTGAACTTGTAAAAATCATGGTTACTGGTATTGAATCTAGCACTGGCGATTCAGTTGTTTACGAAAAAACTGTTAAAGTTAAAAACGTAGGTGGAACTGTTAGCTTAGGCGTTATTCAATCTGACTACACTAGTGAAGATCACGGCATGGCATCTGCTAACTGTACTTTTGTTGTAAATGCATCTGATGTTGATGTTCGTGTTACTGGTGTTAATTCTAAAACAATTACTTGGAAATGTGTAGTTGAAAGAATGAGATAATCTAAAAGGACGAGCTAATGGCTAATCTCGGAAGTATTACGTTAAATGAAATTCAGATTTTTGAAGTTGATGCGGACCCCTCAATGGGGGGTCTCGCGGCTCCTACAGGATCTATGGCGATTTTGACTGATGGTTCCAAGATGTTCTTAAAGTATGGAGAGGGAGATACTGCATGGAACGCGGTGTCTCCTGATTCTAAACATTCCTATTATACAACTAGCAATGTTTCAACATCAGCTAATTCATATTCAAATGTATCCGATTTAATTACCGATGATTTAGTTCCTGGAATATATAAATTCGATTTTACTGGTAAATTTACAAGTAATTCAGGACTTAATGATATTAAAGTTAAGATTGCCGCAAATACTGCATCTGTAACTATGTTACAAGGCAGCGGTTCTATTATTACAAAAGACGATCCAACTTTTGTAGTTTTAATTTATGGATTTTTACAAGTAACTTCTATAGGTACTTTAGTAATTCAAATTAAAAGTAATACAGAAAATCATTCTATAACTTTAAATGAATATTCACTTTTAACTTTAGAAAAAGTATAGCATATGGCTAGAATATCTAAAATTAAAGACCAACAAAAAATAAAATTAAGAAGCAATCAAATTCTTAAACGTAAAATATTTAAAGTTCTTCGTTTGATCGAGATTTTAATTCTTCTATTTCTTCTTTATAAATCCATTTAGTTAAAATTCTAGGTAAAAATATACCTATTAAAAATCCGTTAAGTATAGTAATAAAAGGCGATACACCCAATTTAGTTAAAATAACCGATTGAGCATATCCTGTAAATAAAGTAAAAATAGTAATAGAAATTAATCCAAAGAGCATTTTAATTCCTCGTTATTATAATCATTCATATAATCCCACATATCTTCAGTCATTAAATCCATGAAGTTAATTTTAACCTCCGTAGATTTGGTACTTTCCGCATTTTTTACATTGAAGTTTTTCTCTGTAAGTAATTTTTCCGTCTTTTTCAACGATTTCGATTTTTTTAAATTCGTTTTCATAATGCCTACAATTTTGTTTAAAGCTATAATGTATTATATATGTAACAATGATTATCGCAATTAATAATCCCATTAGTGCATCAATTTCTTTTTATCCAATAAAACAGGTTCACTAAATTCTTCTTCAGTCGATTCTTTACTAAATACTTCCATAGAAGCTTCAGCATCCATAGATTCAACAATTGACATAATAAATTCTTCAGTGCCAACAATTAGACCTTCAACTGGTTGATTTTCATCATCAGCAGGAACGCCAATTGACCAACCAAGTTGTTCACAAATTTCAGCTAATTGATCAATAAGTTCTTTTTGCAATTTAGCGTTCATAGTTCTTCTCCTAAATTTCTAGATCTAGTTATTTTAGCAAAATTATTTAATTGTTCATCAAAAAACGTAATGATTGCAGTTTCACCACTCATTAAAGTAATATAGACTTCCATTTTTTGATCAACTTCACATTTAAAACGAAGTTCAGTACCCTTAGCTTTTTTTTCAATAAAAGCTGCCAATTGTTCAAAATCTTTGGAGGTCATTTTAAAATTCATATGTTACACCGACTTTCTTATTAATCAATAAATCGCTTATAAAAATAATTTTGCCTAAATTTTTTTCAATACGTTCATTTAAATATTCTTTTTTATACCAATCAACTTTATAATCAATTTCATCTTTATAAAATTTTTTTCTATCATTAACTTTACTATTCAATCCGCTTTGAATATAAGCAGCTTGATATGTTTTTTCACTAATAGTATCTAATTTATTCACATAATAAAATTGTATAACTATAAATAAATCTAACATATATTAAAAATTATCCCATAGTTTAGAGTAATAATCAAGAATTCTTTTTCGTTCAATATAATATTTTCCAGTTAATTGAAAATACTCAATATTTAATTGATCTAAAGCAATTAAACATAGTCTATACTGTTCTTTATTTTTAACATTTAAATTTCGATGTAATTCGTATATTACATCAAACATATCAGATTCTAAATTTTTTACTTTTCTATAATCCATGAACGCCTTAATTAACAAGTTATACTATAAGAACTTAGTGTAAGCAAATAGCGAAGGGTCTTTACCCAAAATATATAAATGCTTTAACGCGCAACACATATTTCTTATATAGGTTACAAAATATAAGGACGCTTGTCAATGCAAAAACTTACCGTTTTGAAAGATAATTTGCTTGAGCTATCCTTTTTGGCCCTTTTGATAAAAACTATCTTATTTGGTGCTGGAATTGGCGAAGCTTTAGCTATAATTTCCCTAGTAATATCAATGACTTATAATAAATTTTTATATAAGTATAAAGTAGAACAGTACCAAGAAATTATCTCACGTTTAGATTCAGATAAAGAACATTTCCTAAAAGAATTAGAACTTCTTAGTGGTAAAGTTACTGGTCTATCGTTAGATAAATCTATCAAAAGGACTTCAGTAAATGAGCAAGAACTCCCAAAAATCACAAAACGACTCTTCTAATGTCCAGTCTATAGATTCTATTGCCCTCGCAATGAAAGAAGCTTTGCTTAAAGATGAAATTAAGCAATTGCAAGCTCATAATATCGGTTTATCTCAAACAATTGATAAATTATTAAAACAACTTGAAGAAAAAACTAGTGAAATCAGACATTTACAGGATATGCTTATGAAAACAGTTCCTGTAATTGGTGATATTACTCCAATAATAGTATCAGATGAAGAAGTTATTGCTGAATATCAACTTAAAGCTCTTAAGTCTGCTGCTATGATGCGAGATTTAACTTTAGATGAAGTTAAACGCTTTGATTTATTAGTTAAAAATAAACGTCTAGCCCAAGGTAATGCGACAACCATTGAAGCTCAAAAAGGTTTACCTAAAAATCTTTCAAAAGATGAGTTAATTCAAATCGCATCTAAACCTAAAAAAGAAATAGAGTAAAAATTATGGAATCTGAAGCAATTACTTATGGGGCTAGAATAAAATATGACATTAGCGGTAAATTATTAATTTCTAAAAAAATTTACAGCAATGGTCACAAAATGGTTAGGGTCATTATTGATACTGAAGAACTTGCATTTAAATTTATTGATCCAGTAACCGGAGTTTCTCATTTTGAATCTAATAAAAAATGGTCAAATTTAGAAGTATTACAACGTCATGTCAAAATTGAATTAAAAAGTAAGCTAGGTATTCGTTTTGACAAAGAAAAACGGAAATCTATCAATGAGTAATTCATTACCTGGAGTTGTTACTGATTCTCAAATTAGAGAAGCTAGAGATCGGCTTTGGGAAATGGGTATATTGCATTGGAAGTTAGATGCTACTCAAAAAAAACTTTACGAATTTTACCATAATAATACAAATAAAACTGTTGTAGTAAATGCGTCTCGTCGTTTGGGTAAATCATTTTTTCTAATCATTTTAGCATTAGAACAATGCATTCAACACCCTAAATCTATTGTAAAACTTATTCAACCTGAAACCGGAATGATCCGTAAAAACTTAAATCCTGATTTTGAAGTAATGCTAGAAGACTGTCCATTAGATCTTCGACCTAATTTTAATAAACAGGATAATATGTGGATCTTTCCTAATGGGTCTAAAATTCATTTAGCTGGTACTGACAATGGAAACTATGATAAGTTAAGGGGTTCTAATACTCATTTAGCTCTTGTCGATGAGGCAGGTTTCTGTACCGATTTAAAACATATCATTAATTCGATTCTTATTCCATTAACTACATTAACTAAAGGTCGAATTGTATTATCTTCAACTACTCCTCCAAATCCAGACCATGAATTTAATGAATATATGGAATTTGCTGAGATTGAGAATAATCTTATTAGAAAAACAATTTTTGATGCTATAGTTGACCATCAAAGTGAGACATATCCCCGAATCACCCATGAAATAGTCGCTGATATTTTAAAAGGTTATCCAGGTGGTATAAATAATCCATCTTTTCAAACTGAATATCTTTGTAAAAGGGTATTTAACTCAACTGAAGCAGTATTACCCGAATTTACTGAGGAAATTCAACTAGATACAATAAAACAATGGCCTAGACCAGCATTTTACGACAAATATGTCGCTATGGATATAGGATTTGTGGATTTAACCGCAATACTATTTGCATATTGGGATTATGACAACCAAGTTTTAGTTATTGAAGATGAATTAATTCAAGATGGACCTAGTTCAACAACAACTATTCTTGCTAATAAAATAAAAAATAAAGAAAAAGATCTCTGGACCAATTTGATGACTAGAGAATTTGAAGAACCGTATCTTAGAGTAAGTGATAATAACTTAATTGTTATTAACGATCTACAGATGGATCATAACATCACTTTTTTACCTACAGAAAAGCATGATAAATTAACTTATATATCTCAATTGCGTACTATGATTGAAAATAGACAAATAATCATTAATCCTAGATGCAAAACTTTAATTTCTCATATGAAAACTGCAACTTGGGATAAATCTAAAAAAGATTTCAAACGAAGTCCTGATAATGGTCACTATGATGCCGTTGCAGCTTTAATATATTTAACTCGGAATGTCGATAGAACTCGTAATCCATACCCTGCTGGATATAGATATATGCAAATGGGATCTAGAAGTAATGTTTTTGTTAAAGAGACTGCTGAGAACCGAGGAAGTACTGCAGAGCGATTTAAACGCTTAGAACAGTCGTTTATCCCAAAATCGTCGTTTAGAAAAAAGACGTAAATTAACAAGTTATAATATGTTGAGGTGCCAAAATGTCGCATGATCCTATATATTTCGCGTCCAAACCAGCAGAAGAAACTGCTGAAATTTTAGTACATAGGGCTACTGATTGGTTTCAAACTTTAGATTCTGTTGGTTACCTTGATAAATTGCGTACAATGTGGGCAGCATATCATGGAGTATTCTTTAAAGATAACGGAGAATCACATACCGTATCTTTTGGTGGAGAACAAGGCGAATTAACTCAACTTGGAGTTAATCATATTCGTAATATCGCTCAACATATGCTTAATATGATTACTTCAACTCGCCCTGCAATGCAAGCTAGAAGTATCAATACTGATTATAAATCGGTAGTTCAAACAACTCTTGCTAATGGTCTATTAGACTATTATATGAGAGATCATAGACTTGAAGAATATCTTAAAACTGCCGTAGAATATGCAATTGTTTTTGGTTCTGGTTACATTAAAATGGAATGGAACGCTACTCGTGGTGAAGTCTATGAGTATAACGAAGAATTGGATATTGAAATTCGTGAAGGTGATATTGAATTCCAAAATATTTCACCATTCGACGTTTTATTCGATACTAACCGTGAAGATAGAAAACATGATTGGGTTATTTCAAGATCATTTAAAAATCGTTTTGACTTAGCCGCTAAATATCCAGAATTAAAAGATAAAATTTTAGCGTTACCTTCAAAATCTGAAGTAATGAAACACGCTTTACATAGTTATAGCTATGATGAAACAGATTTAATTCCTGTTTATGAGTTTTTTCATAACAGAACTGAATCTATGCCTGATGGTCGTTATCTTTTGTATTTATCAGGAGACTGTGTATTATTAGATTCTCCAATGCCATATAGAGATCTTCCTATTTATGCTATAGCTCCGGCATACTATCTAGGTACTCCATATGGATATACTCCAATGTTTGACCTTTTAAATATTCAAGATGCTGTAAATTCATTATATTCAACAATTTTAACAAATCAAACTGCATTTGGTGTTCAAAATATCCTTGTTCCTAAAGGTTCTGATGTTCATATTTCAGAACTTTCTGGAGGATTGAATGTTATTGAGGCAAATGAAACTAATGGTCAAGTAAGACCATTAAATTTAACTCAAACCCCTGCTGAAGTATTTCAATTCTTACAAATGCTTGAAAAAACTATGGAAACTATTTCTGGAGTTAACTCTGTTGCTCGTGGAAATCCAGATCCTAATCTTCGTTCAGGTAATGCATTAGCTCTTATTCAATCTATGACACTTCAATTTATGTCAGGATTACAACAATCTTACGTTATGCTCATTGAAGATTTAGGTACTGGTATTATTAATGTGCTTAAAGATCATGCTACAGTTCCTCGTGTTGCTAACATTGTTGGTAAAAATAAAAAAAGCTATTTAAAAGAATTTAGAGGCGATGATTTAGATTCCGTTAATAGAGTTGTGGTTGATATTGGTAATCCATTAGCTAGAACTACTGCTGGTCGTGTTGAAATGGCCGAACAAATGATGCAAATGGGCGTTATTAAAACTGCAGAACAATATATGGCGGTTATTGATACTGGTTCATTAGATATGATGACTGAAGATACTCAATCTCAGCTTTATTTAACTAAAGGTGAAAATGAAGCGATGATTGCTGGTAAACCAGTTATTGCTGTCTTTACCGATGAACACGTTTTACATATTAAAGAACATGCTTCAGTGCTTTCTGATCCAGATTTACGTTTTGATACACAATTAGTCCAAAGAGTTAGTCAACATATCCAAGAACACGTTGATTTATTAAGAAATACTGATCCAGATTTACTTGCTGTACTTGGACAACAACCACTAGCTCCACAACAAGCCCAACAACAAGCTCCACAAGCTGCGCCTCCTCCTCCAAATCCAGGACAATTGCCTGATATGATGGGTGGAGCACCTGTTGCTACACAAATGGGACAACAGGGAACTGTGCCTGAGAATTTACCAAAACCAGCTAAAGTTCCTGGAGGATTGTTACCTAATCCTGAGTTACAAGCTGCATCATTAGGAAATGTTAAATAATATGGGCGATTATATTGGTTTATCTAAAAATTTAATTAGAGATGTTGAAGGATTTAACTCTGATGTTTATAAAGACAGTGAAGGTCATCCTACTATTGGTGCAGGTTTAAAATTAACTGACCCTGATGTTCGAGGAATAATGAATTTAAAGGGTATTGATCCTGATGAAGTTATTTCAGGAAATCGTAAAATGAATGAAAATGAATTAGATGATATTCATACTTCATATTTACCTAAAAGAGAAGCATTAATTAAAAATCGTATAGATGGTGATTTATATGAATCATTACCTCCGCATCAAAAAGCAGCAATTTTATCAATGGGGTATCAATCTTTAAATAATCTTGGTCCAAAATTTATGGGACGAGTAGCTGATAGTGATTCTATCGGTGCAATGAGAGAAATGATTCTTGGAACAAATAAACAAAGAGATCCAGGAATTTTAAGCCGTAGATTTAAAGAAGCTGAAATGTATGGTGGACCAATAGATTTTTCACAAACATTTCAAACATTTACACCAGAAGAAAAAGCTAATTTAAAATATATTTTAGACGATATTAAAAATCCTCATACTAAAAAAGAATTGATGGATAAATATTTACCGTATATTGAAGGTACTCCACAACAAAATTTTCAAAAATTATTTCAACCTTCAGTACAACAAGTTGTTCCAGTACAACCAGAATTAAATTTAAAAAAACCTTAAGGATTACAAATGGATGAATTAACTAAGAAAAAAATAAGAAAAATTCAGGAATATTTTAGTCCAATAAATTTAGAACCTGTTCCTCCTCCACCAGAAGGACTTCCTGGAATGACTGAAGAACAGCGTAGATTATTTGAAAAAGCTGTTCAAGGTACTAATCAAAAATCTGGCGTTATGTTACCTAAAGCTCCAGAACTTTCTGATATGGAATTGGAAGCGATGAGTAATGAATTAAGGCAAGGTGAAGTAAAACCTGCTTTAGACGTTTCTGAAGAACAACCTAAAAGATTTAAAAAATTATTAAAATAAATAAAAATACATAAGTCTATCCATAATGGACGACTTAATCTGACTATTAAAGTCGAGGAGAAATGTATGAGTGAAGTTCAGAATGTAATTTCTGATGTAGTTAGTGAAGTGGTTGCAGATGCTGTACCAGTAGAATCTAGTGAAATTTCTGAAGGTTTAGATAATGAATCTTTAGAGGCCGCTGAAGCTGCTGAATTTTCAGAAGAATCAGCAATTAATGCTGCACAAAAAGCTGGAGATATTTCTAGAAAAGAAGCTCAAGCTTTAAAAAAGAAACTTAAAATTAAAGTTGATGGTCAAGAATTTGATGAAGAAGTTGATTTTTCAGATGATGAAGGACTAAAAAGACATCTTCAAAAATCTAAAGCATTTGATAAACGTCTAAAAGAATTTTCTGGATACAAAACTCAAGTTGAAGCTGCATTTGAAATGTTACAAAATGATCCAGAAGCTTTCCTTGAGCAAATGGGTTTGAATGTTGATGATTTAGCTGAAAAACGTCTTTCTCGTAAAATTGAAGAAATGAAAAAATCTCCAGAACAACTTGAAGCTGAAAAAATGCGTAAAGAATTGGAAGATTATAAAAAGAAAGAAAAAGAATCTTCTGAAAGAGCATCTAAAGCTGAACTTGAACGTATGAAAAACGAACAAGCTACACAAATTGAAAACGATATTACGTCAGCTCTAGAAGATTCTAAATCTATTTTACCTAAACGTAATCCTGCGGTTATGCAACGTGTTGCTCAAACTATGTTACTAGCTATGCAAAAAGGTTATTATAATGTATCAGCTAAAGATGTAATTCCTTTGGTTGAAAAACAATATCGTGAAGAAGTAGCGTCTTTGCTTGGAAGTTCTAGTGATGAAGTTCTTGAAATGTTTGCAACAAAAGAGCGTTTAAATAATTATAGAAAATCTCAAGTACAACAACGTAAAGCTGCACCTCCAACTCCACAAAAACCAAAAATTCAAGATACTGGTTCTAAAGTTGACAAACAAGAAAAACCTGCAGAAAAATATTATATGAAAGATTTTTTTAGTTTACGTCCAAAATAGTAATAATTTCAAGGGGTTAGCTATGCTGCCCCTTTTTTTTATAAAATTTATATAACAAGCTAACTAGTTGATTTAACAAGTAATAATAAGAGATTGGGAAATTTGTTTTGAGTATTAGAGGCGACCTGGAACTACCCGAAAGGATGATCTGGCATCAAGACTGAAAAAGAAGCAAGGTTCAAATCGAATAAAACAAAAATAACAATAACTTAAACAGAAAAGTTTTAAAAATCGGAGAATTAAAATGGCAGCAGCCAATACAGCAGCGACCCTTAATGGTCTATTTAAAGAAGTTTACGCTAAAAAATTAGAAAACCTAGTTCCAGATGGCGTTAAGCTTTTAAAAGAAATCCCTTTCGCAACTCAAGATCAAAAAACTGGTAAAAACTATAATCAACCAGTTATCCTTGGTCAAGAACATGGCGTAACTTTTGCCGCTTCTAATGAAGACGCAGTTGCTCTACAACCAGCAGTAGCTGGACAAATTGAGAACGCAGCAGTTCAAGGTAACATGCTAGTTCTTCGTTCAGTAATGGGCTACAAATCTGCAGCAGCTTCTATCGGTTCTGCACAAGCTTTTGAACAAGCTACTAAATTCCTAGTTGGAAACATGCTTCGTTCAGTTACTAAAAAACTTGAAATCGAAATGCTTTACGGTCAAGTTGGTTATGCAGTTGTTGCGCTTCCAAGCACTGTAACAAATTCATTCGCTATTCCAGATGCAGAATGGGCACCAGGAATCTGGGCTGGTAGTGAAAAAATGCCTATAGAAATCAGATCTGCTGATGGTTCTGTTTCTCGTGGTACTTGCTCTGTAACTAAAGTTGATTTCTCTACTAAAACTATTTCTGTTGATGCACTTCCAGGAACTGTTGTTGGTGGTGACGTTGTATGGCATAAAGGTGCTTATGGTAAAGAATTTGCTGGTATTCACAAAATTATCAGTAACTCTGGCGTATTGTTTGGCATTGATGCTTCTCAATACTCTTTGTTCCGTGGTAATGAGTATGCAGCAGGTGGTGCACTTTCTTTTGCTAAAATTCAAGAAGCAATTGCTAAAGCAGTTGAAAAAGGTCTTGACAATGATGTAATGGTTATGGTTAACCCTTTCACATGGTCTGATCTTTTGACTGACCAAGCAGCTTTGAGAATGTATGATTCTTCATACTCTTCTGCAAAAACTGAAGTTGGATCTAAAGATCTAGTATTCCATGGTCAAAATGGTTCAATCAAAATTGTTCCATCTATCTATGTTAAACAAGGTTACGCTTATGTTCTTTCTACTGAAGACATGGTGAGAATTGGTTCTAGCGATGTTACTTTCAAACGACCAGGCAAGGAAGGTGAGTTTTTCCTAGATCTTCCAGAAATGACAGCTTACGAATTACGTCTATTCTGTGACCAAGCATTATTCTGTTCAGCACCCGCTAAAAACGTACTTATCAGCGGTATCGCTTAATAAGTATCTGATTTAATTACATTAT
The DNA here is from genome assembly GCA_903912795.1 of uncultured Bacteroidales bacterium. Lineage (GTDB taxonomy): Bacteria > Bacteroidota > Bacteroidia > Bacteroidales > Paludibacteraceae > Paludibacter. Next base: position 23,197 of record CAIWIS010000237.1, on the reverse strand, counting down.
TTCAGAAAGGCTCTAGTAGAAATACTAGGGCTTTTTTTTATTTAAAAATGTAACGAATTCTTCCTTGACGTCTATAACAAGTTATTATATAATATTATTATACATACTTGAGGAGAATTTTTCCGTGACTAAAAAATGTACTAAATGTGAACAAGAATTATTCTTAGAATTATTTGGTAAAAAATCTGGAACTAAAGATGGTTTAAATTTTGTATGTAAACCTTGTCTTAAAATTATTTCTAAAGAAGCTTATGACAAAAATAAAGAAAAAAAGAAAGCTTCAGCTAAAGCGTATTATGAAGCTAATCGTGAGCAAATTTTATCCAACAAAGATCCTGAAGATCGTAAGTTAAAATCTAAACAATGGCGCGATGCTAATCCTGAAAAACGAGCTTTATATAAAAAAACTTATAGAGAAATAAAAAAAGAATTTATTTCTGAATATAATCGTCAATATAAAAAAAATAATAGAGATAAAATACAAAAACAATGGAATGAACGAATTAAACGTGATCCGATGTTTAAAATGCGAATTGCTATTTCTAAACGACTTTGGGAAGTCGCTAAAAATAAAGGTTTATCAAAAAATAGTAAATATGATGAATATTTAGGATGTAGTAATAAACATTTATTTAATTATTTAGAATCTAAATTTATTTCTGGAATGTCATGGAGTAACCACGGTTTAATATGGGAAATAGATCATATTATACCTTTAACTGCAGCCAAAACTCAAAAACAATTAATGGAATTAAGTCATTATACTAATCTTCAACCTTTATTTAAAAAAGATAATAGAGAAAAATCTAATAAAATCACAAAATGTTGGCAAAAATTTCAAAAAGATAAAAATGAAGAATCTGATAGAGCTGAAGGATTTCCATTTAATTTAAATGTTAATGATTTTATTTTAAATGTCGAAAGCTTTAGTCCTGAGCATAGATCATTTATCGCTAAATATGAATGGTTAGGAACTGTTGGATTTGGAGTTAAATGGGTTTTTACTGCTAGATGGGAAAATAAACTTGCTGGAGTAGTAATGTTGTCTGAACCAAATAGTTATCAATTTGGTGAAAAAGAAGCATTAATTCAACGTGGTGCAGTATCAAGTTGGGCACCTAAAAATCTTAATAGTAGGTTAGTTATGTTTGCTTGTCGATGGATGGTAAAAAATACTAATAAAAGATATTTCGTCGCATATTCTGATCCTAGTGCTGGCGAAATTGGTACTATTTATCAAGCTTGTAATTTTGATTATTTAGGCCAAAAATATGGAGCAGAAACTATGTACAAACTTCCTGAAGGACAAATTGTTAATAGTCGCTATTTTACTAGAACTTCTTCTATGAAAAAATGGGCTAAAGAATTGAATATAGTATGGGATATATCTTGGACTAAAAATAATGGATTTCAAATTTATTCAAAATTACCAGAAGAATTAAAAATTTATGCAAGAAATAAAATGAATGAATGTGAAAAAATTAAACAATTACCAAAAGGTAAATATGTATTATTATTAAATTATGGAAAAGAAAAGCTCCCTAAATTATGGGAGCCAATGAAATATCCGAAAAGAATTTAAGTTAATTGTTCCCATTCAAATTCACTAATAAATTTATCTTTACTAATTAATTTAAATTTAGCTTTACATACTTCACATTCTAATATTTCACCAATATCCATATAAAGAATATCGCCATATTCACTAGTTCCAGCATATTTATATTTACAAACAGGGCAATCCACATGATTATGGATTACCTCATTACATACTTCACAACATATTTCCGGATAAATAGTTAATTTCACGATACAACCTGATTATCATCAATATTTAATTTTATTTCTAAACTAAAATTAACTTTACGACCTTCAAAAATTTGATCTACCCAATTTGAATTACCATCATCTAAAGATCCATGTTTTAATACAAATGCTGTTAAAAAATCTTGAACTTCTTCTTGTGTATTTTTTTCTACAGTATTTGGAGTGCTATCTTCTACAACCAAAATATAATACATATTACATTTTCTCCGACAATTGTTTAAATAATGGTTGAAGTTCAGCACATCCATTTTTATGAATGGGATCATGGTTATTCATAATTTCATCTAAACATGTAGTTTTTTTAATTGCGTATTTAGCTAAAAAAGCAAATGGTGTTGGAAATTTTTTAGTAGCAAAGTAAATATCTGGATATAACATACTACCGCCATCCCATTTACTTCTGATTGGAATTTCTAAAAGAAATACTAAATCGAATACTACAAGTACAGGATATAATACCCAAAGATTTAATCCTCTAATAATATTTCGCCATTCACCAATAGTCATTACATCTCTTGGTCGCCAACTACCATTTGTAGGATCACAATTATTTTGATGTAAAAAACATCTTTTAGTCATTTGTAAAAGCCAATGTTTAATAACATTTTTTTCACCAAGAACTGCCATAGCAAACATTACTCGACAAACTTGATCTCTAGACATATTAGTAATTTGATTTGTATAAGTAGGTTGATGGCCTCCTGGATGTCTAATCCAAACTCCAGAACTAACTTCACAATTTTTAATTAAAATGTCTTTAATTTCTTTAGCTCTTTGCTCATTACCAAGCAATAAATTTAAACCTGCAGCTAGACCTGTTCTATGTGTAGCGTCACCTACATCACCATCTGCTTGAACATACATACCTAAATCGTTAATCATTTTTCACCTCACTATTAATGGTACTATAAATAGTCGATTAAGTCAAGCGGTATTAACAAGTTTATTTATGAGCATAACTAAATCTGAAATTTTAATGAATCGTGATAAACAATTTCCTGAAGATTATACTCAAGAAGTATCGGATAATATAGATAAACTATTGATTCTTTTGAATAAATTTAGGGATTTATACGGAATTCCTATGTCAGTTTCTAGTGGATGGAGACCTGATACCATTAATAAAAAAATTGGTGGAGCTAAAAAGTCCAATCATATGAAGGGGTTAGCTTGCGATTTTGTTGATAAAGACGGTAAATTAGCCGAATTTGCTTTAGAGATGGATAAACAAGGTAAATTAAAAGAATTAGGACTTTGGTTAGAAAATCCTGAAAAAACTAAAGGTTGGGTTCATTTAGATATTAAAGACCGTGGAGATCGTAAATCTAACATATTTAATCCCTAAAATATGATTAAAATTAACAAGTTATATTACGGAGACAAGACATGAGCGTACCTATAGTCATTGCAGGGACTACATTTAATTATCCTACTTCGGGTGAATCTCCGAATTGGGCTGAAGAAGCTTCTGCTTTTGCTGTTGCTGTAGGTGAAGTTCTTAATACTCTTTTAGCTCCAGGTGATATTCTTCAAACATCTTTTACTATTGATAATAATATTTCAAGTGAAACAAATATTAACGGTTTATTATTTGATTCTGGAATAGTTAGAGCTGCGAATATTACTTATGCTGTTTATAGAACCTCAACTTCTAATCCGTCTGGATATGCTGAAACAGGTTCAATTTATATAGTTTTTGATGATAGTGCTATAGATGATAATAAATGGAAAATAACTCAAAGTACTAATGGTAGTTCTGGAGTTATTTTGACAATGGATCATAACGGTCAATTTAAATATAAATCTAGTGATATAGGGTCTGCTGGATATTCCGGATTGATTAAATTTTCAGCTAGAACGCTTTCAAAAATTTAATTTAGGGAGAATTTGAACAATGAGTTTTAATTTAATGAAAATAATCAAAGGTCTGCTGATCACGCAAGAAGATACGCTGACCCCAAAAGAAATTCAAATTCAACCAGGTGGAACTGCTGGTACTAAAACTACAATTCAGTCTTCACAAAGTACAGATAAAACCCTTACACTTCCTGATGCTACTGATACTTTAGTAGGTAAAGCTACTAGCGATGTTTTTACAAATAAATCAATTGATGCCGCAACAAATACATTAACTAACATTGCAAATAGTGCAATTTCTGCTACTGCAGCTATTGATGCTTCTAAACTTGCTGATGGTAGTGTTAGCAATGCTGAATTTCAATATCTTGATGGTGTAACTAGTGCTATTCAAACTCAAATTAATTCTAAAGCAAGCACATCAAGTCTTAGTTCTCATACTGGAGCTTCATCTGGTGTTCATGGTGTGACTGGATCTGTAGTTGGTACTTCAGATTCTCAAACACTAACTAGTAAAACTATTGATGCGGCAAGTAATACAATTTCAAATATTGCTAATTCAAATGTTAGTGCTTCTGCGGCAATTGACCATTCTAAAATGGCGGCATTAACTGCAAGTAAAGCTCTCGTTAGTGATGTGTCTGGTGTAGTTTCATCATCATCTGTTACATCAACTGAATTAGGTTATGTTTCTGGAGTAACTAGTGCTATCCAAACTCAATTAAATAATAAAATTACTAGTTCTGGTACACTTGTTGCTAGTAAAGCTGTTGCAACAGATGCTACTGGGGCGGTTGTTACTACTTCAGTAACTTCAACAGAACTTGGTTATCTTTCTGGAGTTACTTCTGCTATTCAAACTCAACTTGGTAGTAAAGCCCTTGCTTCTGATCTAACTACACATACTAGTGCTTCAAGTGCTGTTCATGGTATTACAGGTTCAGTTGTTGGTACTTCAGATTCTCAAGTATTAACAAATAAAGATATTGATGGTGGAACAGCATCTAATACTTCACGTTTAACTTTACCAAAAGCTGCTAAAACCGCTTTAGATGCTTTAACTCGTAAAGTTGGAACAATATTATTTGATACAACTTCAAATCGTCCATACTACGATGATGGAACAACTTTAAAATTAATTGGTTCAGGTTCAGGTGCTGGTAATTTTATTAGTAATGGTGATGCTGAAGGTGGAACTACTGGATTTGCAACATATGATGATGGTGCAGGCAACAGTCGTCCAGTAAATGGTGTTTAATTTTTAATTTATATTTATAGGAGATATAAAATATGGCAATTGCAATAACGACATCGAGTACGAATCCTTTAAGTGATTCAAATTCGTTTTTGTTTCAAAAAACAGGTGGAGCTAACGACCAAGGTAAAGGCGTTAGTTATGATTTTACCGTAGATAGTGCGTCAAAAGCTAAAGTAATGAAAATTAGCTTTGATTATATCGTTAATTCTGGTACATTTACTGCAGGTGGAATTGGTCCAAGTGGTGCCGATTCTGATGTAATTGTATATGTTTATGATATTACAAATTCACAATTAATTCAACCATCAAGTTTTAAATTGTTTAGCAATAGCTCTACAATTCCCGATTCTTATTCTGGGTATTTCCAAACATCATACAATTCAACTTCGTATCGTTTGATTTTTCACCAAGCTACAACTACAACTAACAATTTTGAATTAAAAATTGATAGCATTAAAGTGGAAAGAGCTAATTATCAATATGGGACGCCTATTACTGATTGGGCTTCTTATATTCCTACATTTACTGGTTTTGGTTCTGTAAGTGTTTCTGAATTTGAATATAGAAGGGTAGGTTCAGCTTGTGAAATACGAGGTAGATTTACGTCTGGTACTTCAACTGCTACAGAAGCTAGAATAAGTTTACCTTCAGGTTTAACTTCTACATCTTGTACTGCTATAAGATATGTAGGTGGCGGTGTTAAGACTGGCGCAACAGCTTCTTATTTTACAATGTTATCAGAATCATTAACGTCCTATCTGACCGTCGGCATGCAAAATGCCACTAATTCAGGTCTTACTAAACAATTAGGGTCGACTTTAGTGGGAAGTTCTGATGGGTTGGCTATAACTGCAACAATCCCAATCCTCGGCTGGTCATCATGCGTTCAGATGAGTGATTCTACTACTCAGCAAGTTGTGACTGCTATTGCAAATGGAACACCCGCTAACGTAACTTCTGGAAATCCTATTATCTATCCAACAATCATTAATGACACCACTGGATCATATAATGCAACTACTGGACGTTTTACAGTTCCTGTCGCTGGTTACTGGCAAGTGTCTATGGCTGCTGTTGCTTCAGTGGCAACAACAGTTCCAATAAATATTTATAAAAATGCAGTTCAGAATTTAATGATTGCTATTAATACAACAGGCAACGTAAGTGGATTTGGAATGGTCTACGCTAATGCTGGTGATATTTTAGATGTTCGTCCTGTTGGTTCTGGTATCACAAGTTTTTCTGCAACAACAAATTATAACTCTATATCATTCACTAGAGTCAGTGGACCCGCATCCATAGCTGCGACTGATACTGTAGCGGCTTCGTATTATGCAAGTGCAAATACTACAGCATCTACTTCAGCTCCATATAATTTTGATACAAAAATTTATGATAGCCATTCTGCCGTTACTGTAGGATCTGCATGGAAATTTACAGCTCCAACAGCAGGAGTTTATTCTGGTTCTACATATATAAATGCATCATCAGCTCCTGCTTATATATTGCTTTATAAAAATGGATCTTTCTATATGGCTTTAGGATATGGACCATTAAATGCAATTTCAACATTACCTTTTGATGTTAAATTAAATTCTGGAGATTACATTGAAGTTAGAGCTTCAGCAAGTTCAACAGGAAATGGTGGGGTACTTGCTTCAAATCTGACAAGTTGGTTTTCAATTAAAAAAATAGGATTATTATAATATGTTTAAAATTAAAATTAAATCAAAAGTTCATGGTGAACCATTTCTTTTAAAAGAGACTCAAGCTGAAGTAGATGCCTACTTAGCTGAGATTGAACAATCACAACATTGGGGTGCTCCGGCACTTCCAATAGTTGACGAAATGGGTCAACCAACTGGTGAAATGTCAGTTCCAGAATATTCTGTTGAAGTAGTTGATGTTACAGCAGAAGTTGAACAAGAAAAAGTTAATAAAGAATGTTTAGCTTATCTTGCCGAAACGGATTATTTAATTATTCGTGAACTAGACAATGGCGTTAAATGTCCTGAAGATGTTAAAGCTAAACGTCAAGAATGTCGTTCTAAAATTGTAAAATAGTTTTAATAAAGTGTGCTCTGAAATATGGGCATACTTATTTAAAGAGGTTATAAATGAAAGAATTAGCAATTTTACTTAGATGTATGGCCCTATACGCTCAAAATGCTCACAATCTTTGTGAGAAGTCATTGTTTTTTCAAGATCACGCATTTTTAGGCGATTTATATAATACATATATTGATGCTTATGATGGAGTTGTTGAACGTATCATTGGTCTTGCTGATTCTAATGCAATAAATCTTGTTGAGGTTCAAATGGCCGCAGTAAGTTTATTAAAAAGTTATGCAGCTAAAGAATCTGAAAATGTTGCATATTTTCAAAAACTTGAAATGATGGAACAAAAACTTAGAGCACATATTACAGCTCTTAATCCATCGGTTTCAGTAGGTACTCAGCAAATGATTGGTGATTTAGCCGATAAATCTGAAATGCGCTCTTATAAACTTAAAGCTCGTTGTAAAAAATAAGGTATAAAGTATGATTACTTCAAAGTTAGATGCAAATCAAGTATTAAAAGAAAGTTTTGATGATGAAAGTCAGGCATTAAAAACTATTGGAGTAGGTGGAGCACTTGTTCCTGAAAAATACACAGCAATTACTTTAACTTATGATGGTTCTGGAAATATAGCTACAGTTACTTATTTTGATGGTGCAGTACAAGTAGCTTTATTGACTCTTACTTATAATGGTAGCAATCAATTAACTCAAGTTGTGAGGTCATAAAATGGCAGTCTCAATAACCTTAAATCCAATTACCGGAGAATTTGACTTAGTTGGTGGAGGAGCAGCTTCTGGAGTTGATTCAGTAAATACTCGCACTGGCGCAGTAGTTTTAAGTAAATCTGATGTCGGTTTAACTAATGTTGATAATACTTCAGATGCTACTAAAAATTCAGCATCAGTAACATTAACTAATAAAACTATTGATGCGGCTAATAATACAATTTCAAATATTAGTAATTCTGAAATTAAATCCGCTGCAGCTATTGATGCTTCTAAAATTGCAGATGGTAGCGTAAGCAGTACTGAATTTCAATATTTATCTAATGTAACTTCTGATATTCAAACACAAATTAATAGTAAATTTACTACTCCAAGTGGAACAATCAGTCAATATGTTAGAGGTAATGGAACATTAGCTACATTCCCGACAGTTCCCGCAAATTTAGATGATTTATCTGATGTAGTAATTTCTGGACCTTCTAATGGTCAAGTGTTAACTTATGATTTAGGTACTTCTTCTTGGAAAAATGCTACTCCAAGTGGAGGAGGTGGAACTGGTTCTGCTGGTGATATAGCTGAAACAAGTTTTAGCATGGCTAACAATCAATCTTCAGCAGCTAATGTAACTGGCTTAGTTTTTGCTAATGCTACAGTTAGAAGTTTTAAAGCATTAATTTCTATTGAAGTTGATGCAACAAGCGATTTGTTTCAAGCGGTCGAACTTCTCGGAATTCAAAAAGGTGCTAGTTGGGAAATGTTACAAACTTCAACTGGCGATAATGCTCAAGTTATTTTTTCAATAACTTCTGCAGGACAAATTCAGTATATTAGTGGAAATATTAGTGGATTTGTATCTGGTAAAATTAAATTTAAGGCATCTACGACTACAATCGGTTAATTAGGAGAATGGCATGGCAACAACTAAAATGGACCCTATTCAAATACAAAGAGCTTCTTTTGATGAAGCTCAAAGTGCCGTTAGGGTTGCTATGGCACCAACTGAAATGGCAGTAGAACTTAGTCACGAAGATGGTGATAGCGTTTATTCTTATAAAGAAATGAAAGTAATTGAATGTAAAGCTGGACAAGTAATTGACACTAGTTTAGTTCAAACTATTTGTTCAACTTCAATTGTCGCAATTAAAGCTGTAGTTTTAGGTGAAGAACTTAATATGGGTTCTTTAGCAATTTTAACGCCTAAAGAAATTTGTGTTCCAGCAATCAAAGTAATGCAAGCATGTAAATTAATTTTACGAGGTTAAAAATGGGAAGATTCAGAATTGGTGAACCAACTGGCAATAAAAAACAAATATTAGAATCTAGGCCCGCTAGACAAGTATTGCAAAATATTATCGAAAAAGCAGATACTTCTGAAATTGAAAAAGCTTTAGCTGAATTAACTAATAAAGTTAATAATCTTCCTGTTCTTGAAGCTAAATCTGTAGAAACTGTTATTCAAAAAGTTGAAACAGTTAAAGAAATTTATAGTGTAAAAACCAAAGATAGTCGTTCTAGAAAATATGCTAAAATATTAAGACGATTATTAGAAATTCAAGCAATGCGTAATGATGCTCAAGATGATCGTGATGATGGGCAAGATATTGAAATTGCTAAACAAAAACATGCTATTAAAAAAATAAATCAACAAATTCTTGAATTACAGGAAAGTGTTAAAATGTTAGAAAGCAATATTCTTAAGGAAATTCAAGTAGTTAAGGATGATAATAGTCTAAAATATGTCGTATTAGGATTAATAATCTCAGTAGGACTAAACATTGCGGTTCTAATTCTAAAATAATTAGTAAGATTAACAAGTTATAATATACGGAGTATTAAATATGATGGACGAATTAATGAAAGCTATGGCGAAAAAAGGTGGACATGAAATGTCACCTGAAGAAAAAAAAGCTAAAATGGAAGTTGTAATGGAACTTCTTGAAATGGCAAAAAACGCTATGGGCGATAATGTTAAGTCTGGACTTGATGGTATGCAAAAAGTTGAAGTCATGGCTCCAGATAAAGAAAAATTAGCTGAAGGTCTTGATGTTGCAGGAGAACTTGTGGACAAAGGTCCAGAAGCTTTAATGGGACATGAAAAAGAAGAAACTCCAGAAGAAGAATCTAAAGAATCTCCAGAAATGGAAGCTGAAGAAAAAGAATACGGAGTTGAAGAAGACGAAGAAGATAAAAAGAAGCCAAAGAAAAAGCCACTTTTTAATATGTTCGACTAACTCCCTAGCATTGAAACATAGGGGTTCATATGGCTAAAAATTACATGACTTCTGACGATTTAATTCGATCAGTAAAACTACGCGCATTTTTACCTACAAGTCAAGTTACATTTACAAATGAAGATTTTCTTACATTTGCAAATGAAGAAATGGCAGTTGGATTAGTTCCAAGTGTTATGCGTTTACATGAAGATTATTTTCTTTATGTTGAAGAAGTTACAATTACTGCAAACAAATCTCGCTTTACTATTCCGTATAGAGCAATTGGCAGTAAACTCCGTGAAGTTTCGTTAAAAGATGAAACTGGTAATTTCTTTGAAATGACTCGTATTGGTGTAGGTGAATTACCATTTTATAATGGTGGTGCCCATGGTGTTAGACCATACGCTTTTTATGTTGAAAATAATGAAATAGTTTTAGCTCCAGAACGCGTATCGTTTGTTTACGGTGCTAAAATTAGAATGACGTATTATATTCGTCCAAATACTTTAGTGATGTTAGATCAGGTTGCAGCAATTAGCTCAATTGATAGAACTACTGGCGAAATTCAAGTTAGTAATTTACCTGCAGATTTTGCGGTAGATCATTTATTCGATTTAATTACTGTCAAATCACCTAATAAAACTTTAAAATTCGATGTACCTGTAGTATCTTTAAATAGTACATCAAAAATAATAAAATTTGATCCTGCTGATATTCCTGAAACTTTGGTAGCTGGAGATCATATTTGTTTAGCTGGAACTTGTGCTGTTCCCCAAGTCCCTTCAGATCTTCATGTTATTTTAGCTCATCGTGTTGCAGCTCGTTGTTTAGAAGCTATGGGTGATACTGAGGGATTACAGAACGCTAATGCAAAATTAGCTGAAATGACTACTTTATCTGAATATTTAATTGATGATAGAGTTGAAGATGCACCTAGAAAAGTTAACAATCGTCACGCAACAATTCGTTCAGGATTAAGTAGAAGAAGCCGCTTTAGGAGGTTCTAATGTCTGGATCTCAATCCGTTACTCTTAGAGCTAAAGGAATTCATACCTTCGTAAATCCCTTGGGTGATTCAATTCCCCAAGGATCTTTTTTAGATGTTAGTAATGTAGTTGTTGACCGAGATGGTATCATTGAACCTCGTCGTGGGTTTAATCAATACTTAAATTCTTTTGGTTCTAGTAGTGATCGAGCAAAACAATTATTAAATTATAAAGATACTGTTTTACGACATGTAATGTCTCAATTACAATTCGATTTAAGTTCATCTTTTTCATCATTTACTGGTGATACAGTTAATGAAATTCGTAGTGGATTAAGACTTAGAGCAGTTGAAGCTAATGGTAATTTATATTTTGTTACCGCTACTGGAGTTAAAAAAATTTCAGCTAGAAGTTCTGCTGATTTCCCAAATATTTCAGTAACTAGTGCTGGTGGAGTAAAAGCTTTAGATTTAATATCTACATTAGATTATAGTACTCCAGGGTTTATGCTTCCAAATTCTAAAGTTGCTTATAGAATTGTTTGGGGCACAAAAGATTTAAATGAAAATCTTATTTTAGGTACTCCATCTAGTAGTACTTTGGTTTATAATAGAAGTACTACTGATTCTGCGGTTATCAAATTGCAATTTGCTATTCCTGAAATGGTAACATCGACTAATTATTTTTATCAAGTTTATAGAACTGGGGTATTTCAAGGCGATTTAACTCCGAGTGTTGTAGAACCTGTTGATCCAGGTGATGAAATGTATTTAGTTTTTGAAGATAATGTTACATCAGCAGAATTAACTAATGGTAATGTTGGTGTAATAACTCCATTAATTGATATTACTCCTGAAGATTTCCGTAAAAACGGAACATTACTTTATACTAATCCTAAATCTGGAGATGGTATAGAACAAGCTAATGAAATTCCTCCATTTGCAACAGATATTGCGACATATAAAAATTATACATTTTATGCTAATACTAAAACTGTTCAAAGATTTAATTTAGCGTTTTTATCAGTTTCATCTATTGTAAATAATTCTTCAACTGTTTCAATTTATGATGGAACAACAACTAATACATATACTTTCCAGGGTAGTGTAGAATCTTATACTGCAGATTTTACTGGAATGATTCATTCAGATTTTGTAAATTTAATCACTGGTCCAGCTAAATATTTTACTTTAGATGCGGCTAATGATTCTACTGGATATTTAATTTATTATCAAGAAAGTTCAACTTTAGATTTATTACCAACTCTTAGTGGTAGAATTCCAATCAAAGTTACTGTAGCTTTAGCTGATACTCCTGCGGTTATTATCCAAAATACTATGGATGCTATATTAGCTGCAACGGATGATTTTAATATATCTTTAGCTAGTCCAGTAATGACTATTACTTGTTCTAATAATGGATTTATAACTAATGCTCAAACTACTACTTTAACTGGCGGTTTTACTATCAGTAAAGATGGATTAGGTACTGGAGAAGATGCTGCTTCTAATAAAATCTTTTTACCCAGAATTCCTGTAGGTACTGAAAACGGGTTAACTCCATCACAGCAATTAGAACAAATTGCTAGATCTATGATTAGTGTTATTAATAAACAAGATACTATTGTTTATGCTTATTATAATTCATCTTATAATGATGTTCCTGGACAAATTAGATTTGAACAACAAGATGTAACTGGTCCTCAATTCTTTTTTACATCTTCAGTTGGTAACCAATTTAGTCCAACTCTTCCATCTTCAGGAACTACTATTGGTTCAACTAATGAAATTAGTCCTAATAGAGTTTATTACTCTAAACTGCAACAACCTGAAGCCGTACCATTAGTTAATTATATAGATATTGGCCCTAGAGATAGAGAAATTAAACGTATTATCGCACTTCGAGATTCTTTATTTGTATTTAAAGAAAATGGCATTTATCGTATATCAGGAGAAAGTGCTCCATTTGTTGTTCAAGAATTTGACTTTTCTGCGCAAGTTTTAGCTCCAGATAGTGCGACAGTTTTAAACAATCAGATTTATGCATTAAGTACTCAAGGTGTTATTACTGTTAGTGATACTGGAGTTAGTGTTATCTCTAGACCTATTGAAAATCTCATTCTTAAAATTGTTAGAAATGAATATGCTTATAAAACTTTATCTTTTGGTATAGGATATGAAACTGATAGAGCGTATCTTTTATTTTTACCAACAGAAACAACTGATATTGTAGCGACACAATGTTTACGTTTTAATATTTTTACAAATACTTGGACTAGATGGGACGTTTCTGCTACTTGCGGTATTGTTAATTTTGCTGATGAAACTTTATACATTGGTGCTGGCGATATAAATTATGTTGAAAAAGAAAGAAAAACATTATCACGTTTAGATCAAGCTGATAGACAGTACGATTTAACAGTTAATGCTAATGGCGTTGTTGGAAATACAGTAAGAGTTAATAGTGTTTCGTATGTTGCTATTAATGATGTTGTGGTTCAAGAACAATATTTAACTGGAAGCCAATTTAATCGTTTACTTTTAAAATTAGATGATGATGTTGGGGTAACCGATAATAATTACGAATCAACTTTAGCATTTCAAGCTGGTGAAAATATTCGATCTAAATTAATCAGTTTAGCTAATAAACTAGATTTAGATGCTGGAATAGCATACACTAATTTTAGTAATGATATAGATTCTTATACTTATTCAATCGGCACTGTTAGTGTTGGTAGCACAACAACTACATTAACTGTTGGTGCTCATAATATTTTAGTATCAAGATATATTTCAACTAATTTAAATTCAAATTTATATAAAGTTGTTTCAATTGGGGCAAATACCGTTGAAGTAGATGGTATCATAGTTGGTGTACCAACAACTTTACAAACAGCTTCTAATAATTTTAAAGATATTCAAAGTTGTTATAATATTATAACAGATATTTTAAATTTAGATGCTAGTGTGTTTTTTACTAATTATCCTTCATCTGAAGGCATTATTAAATTTGAATCACCAATTATTGATTTAGATAAAGTTAATAATAAATTGACATTAAAAACTTCAATGATGTTAATGTCTGGCGATATTATTTTATATAAAGCTATTCCATCAAAAATTATTTGGAACCCTATCTTTTTTCAAGATCCTTCACTTTTAAAACAAGTTCGTGAAGGTACTATGATGTTTGAAAACTCAAATTTTAGTTCAGTTGATATATCTTATGCGACAGATTTAAGTCCTTCATTTCAAGGAATAACTTTTAATGGAGATGGTTTAGGGGTTGGTGATTGGGGATTGTTTGCATTTGGTACTATTAATTGGGGAGGCATTGCTGCTCCAGTACCTTTACGAACTTTAATTCCTTTGGAAAAACAACGATGTAGATATATGAATGTTAAATTTGAACATAGCGTTGCTTTTGAAAAATATGCAATTTATGGGTTAAGTTTAACATTTAGAGCAGTTAGTGCTAGAGGATACCGCTAATGAAAATCCGTATTCCTGAAAAACTAAGAACTGAAGATTTTCCTAGTGATATTCAGGATAGTATTGGTAAAATTGGTAAAGTTTATAATCAATTTACCGAACAAGTCTTTAGAGCTTTAAATGGTGGTATAGACTTTGAGAACTTAGATAGACAACTTATCGACGTGGATATTACAACTGATTCTGCTGGAAAACTTGTAAATCCTCCTCAAGTAAAGCTAACAAATCGTTCTAAAGTTAATGGAATTAACTGTGTAAATGCTATTAATCTAGTAAATCCGAGTATTTACCCTACCGGAGCACCATTTGTATCATTTTCTACTAATAGTTCTATTTTAAGTATTTTAAATGTTACCGGAATTCCAGTTAGTAGTCAATTTAGATTAACTTTAGAATTATTATAATACTTCTAAAAGACTGGAAAATTAACAAGTTATACTATAGGGACGGATAGTAAAATGGCTGATATTCAACAAAAATCTTTAGGTTTACAGGACCAGAATAAACAACAAGCGCAGCAGCCACAAACTCCAGGCCCTATGTCATCAACTGGTGCTATGACTCCAGGCAATATTCCTTCATCTTCTCGAACTACAGCTTTTTCTACTGGTGCTCAACAATCTTCAGGTTCAGGGCGTTTTACAAATCTTCAAAGTTATATTAATGCTAATAAACCTGCTGGCGAACAACTTGGTCAAAAAGTTGCTCAACAAGTTGGTCAAGGTATTGAAAAAAGCCAAAAAGAAGCTACAACTCAAGCTGGTCAAATTCGAGAAGCTATTGGAGATGAAAAAGCTCGTATCGGTGAAGCTACTAGATTTCAAAAACAAGTTGAAGAAGATCCGACTAAAGTTGCTGCGGATGCTGCTGCTCGTCAAAGATTTCAGCAATTAACTTCTGGCGCAACAAATGCTGGGCAATTACAATCTCAAGCTGAAACAACTCAAGCTCAAGCCTCAAATCAATATCAACAAATGGGTCAAAAAATTGCTGGTCTCGGTACAGAAGCTGGACGTTTTAATGCTCTTAAAGAAACTATTCGTCAACCAGGATATTCTACTGGTCAACAAAGACTTGATCAATTATTTTTACAAACTGCAAATCCTCAAGCATTAGCTCAACAGCAACAAGCATTACAATCTAAATTGGGTCAAGCACAAACTGGACTTCAAGAAGCATACCAAGGTGAACAAGGTATTGCTAAAGAATTTGCTGGAGATACAGGATTAGCTTCTCAAGCACGAAAAGCTCAACAAGCATTGACTGGGGCTTTAAGTGGTCAAACTGAAAAGTTTATGACCGAGCAAGGTAAAGAAGCTCAAGCTCTTTCTGGTCAAAATGCAGCATCTAATGCCGCTTTAAATCAATTTTTCACTAATGGATATGGAACATTATCCGATAAACAAAAAGCAATTATTGATCCAATGTTACAATCCGGTGCTCTAAGTGCAGGAACTAGGACGTATAATGTTTTACAAAGTCCTGATGCATATAAACAATATATGACTCAAGGTCGAGCAGATTTAACTTCTGCTGATGTAGTTAATGCTCAAGAATTACAACGAATTCAAGCTTTACAACAATTATCTGGTATTGCTCCAGAAAAATATACTTTTACTCAAGCAGGTAATGTCGGACCTCAAGCTGGAATAAATGCTGAACAATTACAAAAAGATATTCAAGCTCAAGCTGATATTTTTAATAAAACATTAAATACACCTAATGCAACAACTTTAGAAGGTTATACTCCTGAAGCAAAAACTTTAGCCGATGTTCAAAAAGCTTTAACTAAATTTAATTATGATCCAAATTTATTCCAAGGCGTAAATCAATTCGGATTTCAAAATCAATCTCAATTAGGTAATATTATTCAAGAATTATATCATACCCCAGTACCTAATTCTCATAGGCTAACAAATGATCCTACTGGATATGTTCAAAAACAAAATACTCGTCAAATGTTGGAAAATTATTTAAATTTAATTAATTCTTCTGGATATAATCAAGGTTTAGGCGGAGTTGCTCCGACTGCAGCAAATCAATTTGGAGTATTACCAGGCAATCCTGGTGGACAGGTAATTAAATAATTTATGGAAACTAGACTATTTAATTACGAAAAAGATTATGATTTAGTTTCTACATGGTGGAAAGAACGAAATCATGCTGTAATTACTAAAGATTTTCTTAGTGATTATGGGATAATGGCATTAATAGATAATAAACCTGTTGGTGTAATGTGGTTATATCCAGTTATGACAACCAAATGGTCTATGATAAGATTTCCAATAGTTGATCCTAATGTTTCTAAAGAAGTTAGAGATTCGGCTTTGAATTTAATTTTTGATAATTTACATAATATATCTCGTGATATGGGTTATACTCATATATTTTGTACTACTAATCATCCAGGATTGATTACAAGATTGAAAAAATATAATTATACTCTGGATAGTGAAAATTGTGTTCATTTTTGGGGAGGATTATAATGCCAGTAACTGCAGCAATTATAGGTGGAGTAGCAACAGTTGGTACATCTTTATATGGAGCTAGTCAAGCTCAAAAAGATAGAGATGCAGCTAACGCAGCTAGAGCACAAGCTTTAGCGCAGTATTCTGGTATGTCAGTACCTGACGCTGAAAAAATGATGTTGAATCTTCAGCAATATCAAGGTACTGGACAATTAGATCCTCAACTTGAACAAATTATGCAAATGGGTCCTTCTGCAATGGAAGGTATCAGTTTAGATCCTGCAGTTAGACAAAAACAAATGCAAGCTTTAGAAGCTATGTCAGGTTTTGCTACAGGTCAACCAACTGCTGCTGATACTGCCGGATTTGAAATGGCTCGTCGTGGCGCAGCTTCTGAAGAACAAGCTAAGTCTAATCAGATTCTTCAAGAAATGGCACAACGTGGTCAAGCTGGTTCTGGAGCTGAACTTATTGCTAAACTTAAAAACGCTCAAAGTGGAGCAGATATGCTTCAACAAGCTCAAATGCAACAAGCTCAAGCTATGCAACAAGCTAGATTACAAGCATTACAGCAACAATCTGGTATGGCCGGACAGTTGAGACAACAAGATTATGGTGAACAATCTAATTTAGCTCAAGCTAGAGATGCTATCGCTAAAATGAATTCTCAAAATGCTCAACAAGTAGCTTCTAGGAATATTGCGGCACAAAATCAAGCACAAGCTGCAAATTTAGCACAAAGACAACAACTTGCAAATATGAATGTTGGTTTATTAAATCAACAACAACAATATAATAAACAATTAGGTCAGCAAAATTTCCAAAATCAATTACAACTTGCTGGAGCTAAAGCTGGACAATATGGCGGTCAAGCTGCTGCTGCACAGCAACAAGCTGGACAAACTGCTGGTATGTGGGGTACAATAGGACAAGGTGTCGGTACTGCATTAGCAGGAGCATTCAGTCCTAAAAAAGTAAAGACCCCTGGTGATAATACTTCTGGCGATTTTGGTGGATAATAGAGGTTTATAATGGCTAATGATTTTCTTTCAAATCTTCTTAAATTTCAACCTAATATAGCTTCTCCATTAGATACGGAAGAAGCTAAACGTGCTCGTGAAAAAGCTGAAGAAGATAAATTAAGAATAGAAGATCCTGAAGCTTTTATGCCAGCAGAAGAAGATGAAACTCCTGTAAATAAAGCTCCTAAACAACTTGCACCACAATCTCAAATTGATACAATGGCTCAATTCCCAAGAAGTCCTACTGAAGAAAATTTACCTAAAAATAATGCTATAATTGAACAAGAAATTAATGAAGCAAATCAATTTGCCGAATCTTTACCTCAAGAATTACCTGCAGTTAAATCTAAAACTGATCAATATGCAGATCTTTTAAATTCTTATAAACAGTT
Organism: uncultured Bacteroidales bacterium; assembly: GCA_903912795.1. Taxonomy (GTDB): domain Bacteria; phylum Bacteroidota; class Bacteroidia; order Bacteroidales; family Paludibacteraceae; genus Paludibacter. Next base: position 4,896 of record CAIWIS010000237.1, on the reverse strand, counting down.
AAAACCTGCTCAAGAACAATATCAACAAAGTCTTGGCGGTTTATCTATGCTTCAAGGAGCAAATCAAATTGCTCAAGGTTTAGCTAGAGGTTATGGTGCAGATATTGGTGCTGGAGAAGCTGGAATTAAAGCTTTAAAAGAACAAGCTCAAGCTCCATTAGAATCTTTGCAACAACAAATGCAATTAGGTAAAGCTAATTTAGGATTAGAAACTGAAGTTCAAATGATTGATCCAAATTCTGATATTTCTAAATTTTCTAGACAACAAGCAGCTAAAGCTATGGCAACCAAAGAAGGAAAATTAGATGTTGAATTGGAAGATAAATATAATCAACAATTTTCTGGAATGTCTGCTGCTCAATTGCAAAAATTAGGATTTAAAGGTATTGGAGCTATGGGAGCACTTACTCCGTATCAGCAACAGATGCTTCAAGTAGCACAAGATAAAGTTGTTAATCAACGAACAGCACTAGAACAAGGTGCTCAAAGAATGGGTTTATCTGAAGAAAAAATAAAACAAACTTTAGATACAGCTCTTTCTAAAGAAGGACAAGCGTTGGGTAGATCTATTGACGCAATGGATAAAACTACTCGAAACGGTTTAGGTAAAGCTGCTGCTTCATTAATGGCATCAACTGAATTAGAAACTTTAATTAAATCTAAACCAATGGATAAATTAGATAAACGTGATATGGAAGAAGTTGCTCGTATCGTAAATAATATGTTAACTGGTGGAAATGTTCAAGCCGTAGCTTCGGTACAAGCATTAGTTCCTCACACATTTAAAGGTAGAACTGCAGAATTTTTAGAATATATAACAAATTCTCCACAATCAGTTGAAGCTCAAGATTTTGTTAAAAATTATGCTAAATTAGCTGAAAAACAAAAAACTAAATCTATGACAGACATTGATGCTATTATTAAATCTCGTTTGCCTGAATATTATAGATTTAAAAATGATAAACCTGAAGAATTTAATGCAATTGTAAATGCTAAAATTAATGCATTAAATACAATAGCTCAATCTCCGCAATCATCATTAAGTGCAGTTCCTGAATTAAAATCATATACTGGAGAACAAGAATCAGGAATTAAACGAAAAGAATCAAAATCTTTACAATCTAACGAAGTTAAACGTCAAACTGCTGATGGTAGAATAGCTATTTTTGATAAAAATACTAAAAAATTCTTAAGATATGAGGGTCAATAGTATGTCTGAAAATGAAGTACCAAAATTTGAAGATACTACCCCAGTATGGGAAGAAACTGCTCCAGTAGATAAAGAAACTTCACCTAAAGTTGATACTCGTGAACCATATGAAACTTTTGGTTCGGATGTTATACAAACAGGCACTGATATTTTACACGGAATTGGTACAGCCTTAGATTATCCTGTGGCTCCAATACGTTCACTATTAGCTGGAAAAAATCCGCTTATCCCTTTAATTAAAGGACCTAGTGCTGCACCTACTTCAGAAGAAGTTTTAGCTCAAATTCCAGCATTAAAAAACACCACTATTCCAGTTGCTGCAGAAAATTCATTTAAAATTTCGGATTTTAGTAAAAAAATCTCTAGTCCTGAAGAATTAAAAAAGGCTTTAGAATATAAAATTGAAGAACAATCTCTTGCGCAGACACTAGCTCCATTTTTAGATATAGGACTTGGTGCAGGGGCTTATAAAGGGATGGCTTCAGCAGGTAAAGGTATTGCAACCGCAGGAAAAACTTTAATTCCTGAAATGATGAAAGAAGCTTATGTTAAAGGTAAAGAAGGTGTTAAATTAGATAAAGATTTTTTAGAAAAAACAAATCGTCAAGTTTTAAAGGCTGGCGAAGAAATTTCTGAACCAATAATTCAACAACAAGCCGCACAAAGATCAATTAATGTTAAAAACGTTAATAATTTAGAAAATCAAATAAATGTTGAAAAAAGTAATTTACAAAAAGCTCTTGATGCAAGCGATGATGTTGCAGCAAAATCTTATCAAGCTAAAATTGATAAATTAGAGTCTGATGTTTTTGGTTTAAAAGTTCAACATAAAGAACAATTAAATATTGATAAAATTGCGAATGAAAAAAAGATTGCAGATTTAAAAGCAAAACTTGAAACTGAAAATAAAAACTTAGACAATGCTATTAAGAATAAAAAAGTTGAAGCTCAAAAGCTTCACGAAGATAAAATTGATAAATTAGAGTCGGATGTTTTTGGTTTAAAAGTTCAATCTGACGATATTTTATCTTCACAAAAAGCTGCATTGGTTGAAGAACATTCTAAAAATATTCAATCAATTGATGATCAATTAGAAAAAGCTGCAAATGAATTTTCTAAAACTAACGCTTTAGAAAAAGAAAAACTTATTGCCCAAAATAGTCAACAGGCCAAAGAATTAGAAAAACAAAAACTTGGATTAGCTGATAGAATTCAAAATCGTCTTTCTGAAGTTAAAGATGTATTAAAAAAACAATATGATAATATTGATGATCAATTAACTCAAAAGAATTTTCAATTAGATACTAAACCTATTGTTCAAGATTTTGAAAATGGATTGGCAGAACTAGGTATAACTGATCCAAAAACTGTAGAATCTATTACTAAAAAATTAAGATTATACTATGATGATAGTAGCGTTCAAGGATTTAATAATTTAAAAAATTCATTAAATGATTTATTTACTCATGCTAGACCTGAAGTTGGTAGATTAGCTAAAATTGGATATAAAAATTTGAGAGGATTACAATTTTCAGAATTATCAAAAACTGATCCTAAATTAGCTGAACTTATTTCTAATACTAATAAACGCTGGTCATCAATGTATCAACTTGAAGATATTTTATCGCCTATTGAAAAAACTGGATTAGATGTTTCTAAAACCTTAAAAGCTATTAAAGCTGAAGAAGGTGTTGGTGCTGAAGAATTGGCTAAACAAAGAGAACTTAGAACTGTATTACCAACTTTTGATCCTGAACAATCAGCTAAAGTTATTCAAGAAATGGAAGAAATGGCTAAAAAAACTTCAGCCATTGAAAGTTTTAAACCGGAAATTAGTAAACAATTACCTCCAGAAATTTTAGAATTAGAATCTAAATTAAAAGCTGCTAAAGAAGTTGCTAAAAAAGCTAAAGTTCCTGAATATACAAATTTAGATCTTTATAAAAAACAACAAGAATTAGAAGCTTTAAAAGCTGCAGGGCCTGAACAAATTAGTGCACCAGTTAATCAACGAATCGCTCAATTAGAAAGCGACTTGCAAAAAGCTTTAGAATACCAAACTCCTGAATACACTAATTATCCGCTTTATACGAAAGAAAGAGAATTAGAAGCTTTAAAAGCTACTAAACCTCCAAAAGCTACCCCCCCAACTAGTCCTGAAATAGAAAAACTTGAAAAATTATTATCTGAAGCTAAAGGTAAAGGTGTTGATAATGTTCCTGGATTAGAAAGGTTTAATCTTTCTTCACCACAAGCAATTCAAGATACAATGGCTGATCTTATTGAAAAAATGTCTCAAGGAACTGATAAAGTTGGTGTTCAAAGAAAACTTGATGATCTTTTTAAATATATTGAACAAAATCAAGGATTGCAAGCTGCCGAATCTACTAAAAAGTATATGATTCAAACCGCCAAAGATAAAGCTTTAGCTACTGTTGTTCAAAAAGGTGGCGAAATAAAAACAATACCAACTAGCTTAACCGAACTTGGTGAAAAAGTTGTAGGTAAAGGTATTAATGCTGCTCAATTAGCAGGTAAAACCGTTAAAACGGTTCAAGATATTATGAGACTTGGCACTAAAAAACTTGCAACGTCTACTCCAGAAGAATTACAAGCTTTTGGTCAAAAAATGACTCAAACTGACCCTGCTGCCGCAGCATATGTTAAAGTTCTGAATGAAGCTGCTGGAAGAAATGAAATTTCTAAAAATGCTATAATATTTGGGTTAATGCAACAACCTGAATTCCGTAAATTATATAAAAAAACTGAAGGTATTCAAGATGAGCAATCTGGAGAATAAAATTGATAAAATTTTAGAAGATCTAAATGAAGTAAAGATTGTTCAAGCTCGTCATACAGTATTGCATGAAAAAAATACTGAAGATTTAGAAAGACATATTCTTCGTACACATTTAGCTGAAGAACGTATTGAAATGTTAACTAAAGCTGATATTGAAATGAAAGAAGAAATTCTTGCAGAAATAAACCCAATTAAATCGCATGTTCATGCGGTAAATGTAGGCATTAAAGTTGCTATATGGACTTTAACCGCTATTGGCGCAATTTTATTAGGCTTAAAACAATTAGGCATTTTAGATAAATTATTCTAAAATATTAAAATGAACTAAATAAAATAACAGCATTTCAGGATTTAATTGATCTTTAATTTTATCAAATTCTTCCTTAGAAAGAATATTTTCATCATTATTCTTTTCTTCAATTTCACTTATTAGTGCATTTTCAGTTAAATTGGTATCAGTGATATACCATCCGTCATTTCTTTGTAATTCATTAATTACATCATTTGCTAAATTATTTGCTCTAGCAACACCTAAAACATCGTTATTACGTCTGTTATTAGCATCATATCTTTCTTTAGCTAATTCTGCTGTATTATGTAAATGTCCAGGCAAAACTCTTCCTGTTTTTTTAGATTTACGAATATTAGCACCAACCCATTCATCAACAAATTGAGCTAAATACAAATATTCTTCAGGATGATGTTTTTTTAAAAATTTAAGATATTCAGGATCATAGTCTAAAAATTCTCTACGAACTTTAGGCATATTTGCCGCGTAAAGAGATTTAGTTCTTATGTTCTTTTTTAGTTTTCTTTTTTTTGCCATGGAAATTCCTTTTCCTGTCAGCATTAATTAATTCTAAATATTCTGGGGATAAATTAAATC
>CAIWIS010000236.1 GCA_903912795.1 uncultured Bacteroidales bacterium | reverse complement strand
TCTGTACCCGAATTTTGAGTAAACCCTTTGGTTAAATCTAATCTGTAACCATCTACTTTATATTCAGTTAGCCAATATTTCAACACACGTTTAAAATATTCGCGAGTTGGACCATAACTGTGATCAAAATCGTTTAAAACACTAAATTGGTGTGGAGCAACTGCATTCATCCAAGGATTGTCTGCTGCAGGGCGACTATTTACACCATCCCAAAATAAGGCAGCAAATGGGTGCAATCCAGTTGATTGATTAAACACCACATCGAGCAATACGGCCATGCCGCGTTTATGACATTCGTCAATAAATTTTTTGTATGTATCCGGAGTTCCGTAAGCTTTATCTGGTGCAAAATAAAGGTTTGGATTATAGCCCCAGGAGTTATTTCCTTCAAACTCCTGAATAGGCATAAGTTCAATGGCAGTAACACCCAAGTTTTTAAGGTAATCGAGTTTAGCTATTGCAGCATTTAGCGATTTTTCGACTGTGAAATCGCGCAAAAGCAATTCATAAATTACCATATTATCTTTCGATGGCATTGTAAACGAAGGTACTTCCCAAGTGTATGTCGAAGGCTTTGCTGTTTGAAATGTAGCTACTAAACCTTCGGTTTTGCCACTAGGATAAGCTTTTAGATTTGGATAAATGCTATAATATTCATTTATCCATTTATCATTCCATGGGTCAAGAGCCATTTCGGTGTAGGGGTCAGCTATTTTTATTGTACCATCTACAAGATATTGAAATCCATATACTTTTCCCGGAGTAAGATTTGTAAGTGTTATCCACCAATATTCGCTATCCCTTTTTAGTTGGTAAGCATTTAATTGCGACCAATCATTAAATTCTCCGATTAGGAAAACACTCGATTTATTTGGTGCATGCAATACCAATGTAACGCTTGTGTTGCTATTATAATTAATACCAGGAAGTAAACCTGCCGGGCGTGCCTGATTTGTTACAGCTTCCGGAACGCAAATTTGTAACGTATCGTAAAGAATTGTACCATTTAATGACGCAGAGGCAATTAATGTGTAGTCGCCGGTGGTGCTAAATGTTTGTGAATGTGTAAGTGATGTGGCTGCTGCAGCTGTTTTAACGCTGGCATTATTCATTTTAAGTTCAAGGTCGGCAGCTAAGGATGAGCCTACAACAAAGTTCACCGTACTTCCAACTGTAACACTTTGGTTAGATGTAGGTGAAGTAAATGCAACGTTTAGACCAGCATCATAAACGGTAACAAAAATATCGGTACTACCAGTGTCTTTTCCTTCTTTAGTTTTTAAACCATTACGAAAAACCATTGCCAGTTTTTTTACAACTTCCCCAGAGTTCAAACTAAAGTAGGTGGTCATGCTAGGAACAATCATTAATTTCCATTTATTACTTCCAACTGAAGTAAGTTTGTACTTTTCTGAGTTGTCGCCCCATGTTGGTGCGTGTTTCCAATCACTATTGCTTGTGCTAGAACTAGTTATAACACCAATGTGAGCATAAATGCCATCAGTTCCTACATAGTCTTTAAGACCAGCAGTACCTTTAGTTGCATCGTAAGTTAGTTCTATAACTCCTGTATAATCTTTTGTTATAAAAACAGGATTTGAAATAATAATTTGACTCCACAACGAAATGGTGAAGACCACAAAAAGTAGTGTAAAAATTGATTTTTTCATTCAATATTGGTTTTATATTTATGTTTGTATGTAGTTTGAAATTAAATTATTGGCAAATGTAAGCTATATTTTATTTCTGTAATGTATAACAATTTAAAATTGGCTTTGTTTTTATTGCAAACGTTTGCAACTAACTTTAATCGTTTAAATTATTGATTTTTTTATCAGATTATAAAATCGCTGTATTTTTGTTGGTATTAAAGATAGTACAAAAACACTACTTTAGCATATAAAACAATAAAATATAGTACAATGAAACAGTCAAAAGTGCCTTTTATCGTGTTAATTATCCTTCTATCTTTGAATTGTGCTTTTTCTTCGCCTGGTTTTAGCGAACCTCCCGCATGGTCAAAAAATGTAATTTGGTATCAGATTTTTGTGGAGCGCTTTAATAATGGTGATAAAACAAATGACCCTACTCCT
>CAIWIS010000235.1 GCA_903912795.1 uncultured Bacteroidales bacterium | reverse complement strand
CCAACAATCCATTAACAGCTATTGCACCACCAGCAGTACCTCCGGCCATATTACCTTTGATAGTAGTATTGATTATCGAAATATTTTCAGTACCACCAGTAAGCACGTTATTTACAAAAATTGCACCTCCTTGTCCATTTGCATTTAATGTTGCATTATCAACAAAAGCACAATTTACTAACTTAAGATTTGTAGGCATAGCAACAGTTTCACCTATCCACATAGCACCGCCCTGATTTTCTGCTTTATTGTTTTTGAACAATGAGTTTTTAATTTCTAAATTTAACGGACCAGCAGTTGTAGAAGTAGGATAAGAATAAATAGCTCCACCTGTTGATGCTAAATTTAAACTTAAATCATTGTCTGCAAAAACGCAACTATCCATTACTACATTACCAGCTTGGATATAAAGAGCTGCTCCTTTTAATGCATTATTAGCAGTAAACGAACATTTTTTTATTGTTGCTGTACCATGAACAATCGATAAAGCTCCACCAGCTTTTAAAGTAACAGTCGCAGTTCCAACGTTACCTTGATTTCCTACATTTGTAGTAAAATCACAATTTTCGATTACAGCAGCTGAAGCAGAAGCCCCTCTAAAGTAAAGTGCTCCACCACCTGAGGAATCGTTACTTTTTCCGTTTTTGAACGTAAGATTTTTATACGTAATTACAGTTCCTGTACCCGTACCATGGTCTTGACGAATTATACAACTTGAATTGTTTCCATCAAAACCACATGTTGCTTTATCATCGCCAACAAGAGTTACTGAACGTGTGAGCGGAATAATACCTAATGTGCCGTATGTAACTCCACCTACAACTGAACCAACATTCCAAGTATTGTAAACCAATGTAGTTCCTGCCGGAGTATAAACCGATGTTCCAGTAATATTAATATCAGCTCTAGCACCTGATTTGGCAGGCTCTTCGTTGATATTAATCATGTTCATTACATGAATTACATCACCAGCAAGTGATTTTGTAAACGCCATCGATAATGTTTTAACTGGAGCACCTGAGCTAAGTCCATCATTTGAATCGTTACCTGAGTTCGACAAATAAATATCGGCTGCTGAAGCAAATGAAATTGATCCACACATAATAAGCGTGAACACTGCTTTGAAAAAGTTTTTGTGTTTCATAATAGTTATTTTTTTAAATGTTATATGTATTTGAAAAACAATAGTTCAACAAGCAAATTGAATGTTGAACTATTGCCATTTATTTTTATAAAATTATTTTTGTTGAACGTGTATTACCGGCAATATTAAGTTCTACTACATATACACCCGAAGTAAACGTTTTATTGATAGTAGTTGTAGAAGTATTTAAAACTACACTTGCAACTCGTTGACCCATTGCATTGTAAACAGTTACAGTTCCTGCTTTTTGAGAAGCATTGTTAATTACAAGTTGGTTGTTGGCATTTTTGAATATGCTAACTGCATTTGTTGGATTATTTAAAGCAGTTGTTCCTGTTGGAGTTACAGCATTGCTTACCACGCTTTCAGGGCTATCGCCATTTGCATTTACTGCTATCAGTTTTACTGTATATTCGGTATTGTTGTCTAAGCCAGTAATTACAATCGGTCCAGCCGTTACAGCAGGGTCAAGTGCAGTAAAAAAACCTCCATTTACTGAGTATTTATAGTTTGTTACATTTGAGCCACCAGTAGCTCCACTTTTAAAGGCTACTGAAACCTGACCATCGCCGGCAGTAGCAACAAGGGCTGTTGGTGCCGAAGGTGTAGTTGTAGAAACAGGAGTTGATTCCCAAGCTCCAGCGTAGTTTGTAGCACCAACTGTACGTACATTTCCTAATTGGTCGGTAGTAACAGGTGGTGTTAATCCGGTTAAATAGGTTGAATTACCGTAACCAATTGCAGTTGAACCTGTGTACAGCGGATATGAATTTGTTGTAGAATTAAATGGGGCAAAATTCGCTTTAAGAGCGTTGGTGGTTGAAGTAGAAGTTAAATAATTGTACTGAGGTGAAGCTACAATATTCGTAGCTGCTGGAACTCTTAATGGATCTGTAGGAACTGCACCAATGATTGAATTTTGGATTTTAATATAACCTGCCACTGAAGCCGAACCGCCCCCAGCTGTTGTTGGTGAAGCTGCAGATACGTTTAAATCATTGTAAGCACCACCAGTGGCAGTATTTCCTTCGATAATTGAATTGCTAATATATAAATTACCCCAACAACCTGCCGTAGTATTAAGATAGTAAAAACCTGCACCATTTCCTGTAGAACCTGTCGTGGTGTTTTCGGTGATGGTGCAATTGATTATATTTATCATTGTATTCGTTTTTCCTGAGTAAATATAAACAGCTCCACCATTAGACGCATTTAAAACTTTATTTTTTGCAATGGTACAATTGATCATTGATAAAGTAGTGTAGTCGTTGGTACAACGCATAAAAATAGCAGAACCACCAAAAGCGAGACGGGATTCATTCGCAATAAACGAACAACCTTCGAATTTTAGTACGCTAGGAACTGATGCTGTACCTGCAGCAAAAGTTTCAATATAAAATGCTCCAGATTTGTCAGCTGCATTGTTGGAAAATGTACAATTTTTAAACGAAGTGCCTGATGTATTCGTATTTGTAATATAAATTGCACCTCCCATAATCGCGTTATGTCCAGTTGCCGAATTTCCATCGAATAGTACATTCTCCGCTACAATGTTTCCAGTAGTTAGTAAAATTGCTCCTCCACCTTTAGTAATAGTTGCATAAGGTGTTGCAATGGCGCCATTTACAAGTTTCAAATTTTTTAAAGTAAGCGTATAAGCAGCGTTGGCTACTTGAAAAAAGCGAGTTGTATTCGTGCCATTCTTACCTTGAAATCCATCGGTTGACGAGGATGTTCCTTGTATAGTAAGGCTTTTTGCAAGTGTAATACCCGTTTTGTTGGTTGTTGAATATACACCCGACGCAGTTAGAGTGTACGTGGTATTTGATGGATCTGACCACATGTCAATCATTCCCGACACATGAATAATACTACCCGAAGCCGCAACTGATTGCGCCTTACTGAATGAAGCCCAAGGTAATCCTTCAGTCCCATCACCACTAGTGTCATTCCCAGTAGCCGAGATATAATAATCCGCCGCATAACTCATTGTAAAAAATCCACATAATAAAAATGTGAATACTGTTTTAAGAAAGTAATTGTTTTTCATACTGTAATTTGTATTAAATAGATTATTGAAAATTATATTTTAGGACAAAGGTAAAAGTGACCGCTTAATTTGGACTTAATAAATACTTAATTTGTGCACTTTTTGAAATTAAAATGGGTAATAATCAAGGTTTTTTCTGATTATTTAAATATTAAGAGTTTATAGGCAGTTTTTACTTTGTTTCCTTCGGCTGTAACCAAGTAAACTGAATCGTTCATATTGTCCGTAAGTTTTATTTCGGTACGTGATGGGTTTTGAAATACATTTTTATAAACTGTTTGTCCGTTTAGGTTTGTGATTTTAAAATTAATCTTGGTTCCGTTTTCAAATCCTTCAAAATCGACCAAAAGCACTCCGCTTTTATAGGGGTTTGGGTAAATCTTCATCGATTTTCCTTGCGTTTCGTTTGTAACTTTCAATCCGGAAAATAAAGCTTCGGGACCAAGTTGTATGTCATCAATTCGGGTTATGATACTTCCGGTTTTTGTGGCGTAAATCCGAAACCAGTTTATGCTTGTTAAATCGGGTGTTCCTGTTACCGATGCAGTATTCAATCGCAATGATAATTGATTCCAACCGTTTTTAAGCCCAGTCACCGACCATTGAAACTCATTCGTGTCGGCTTTTCCGCCACTACTCAGCTCAACTCTAACTATACCCGTTTTTGATACATCTGATATAAAATACCAAAATTTTAGTACGCCGTTAGCAATGGTTGCTCCTGAATTAAAAGTAGTTGCAAAAACTTTTTTAAACTCATCGGTACCGCTTCCTACTATTTGAATACAGCCTGAGCCTTCCATCATGTCGGTTGAATTCAATGTCATTGTGTTCGACGATGAGCCACTCCAGTTCAAGGTTGCATCGCAGTTGTCCAGCTCCAGAATACCTGAATATGCCACAACAGAAACAATGGTACTCGCAGTTTTCGAACCTCCAAGTATGGAGGCGGTAATTGTGGCATTACCATCAGAATTAGCAGTAACTAAGCCATTTGAACTTACTGTTGCAACAGCCGTGTTGTCCGACGACCAGGTAATTTGTTCGTTGGCATACGCCAATGGATAAGCCATGGCCATGAGTTGATATGTTGCATGAGGTTTTGTTAACAATGTGTTTGGCGCTAAGTATACGCCAGCCTCGGTTGATTTTACATAATCAAAAGATTCAATAATAGTTCCATCGCTTCGTTTGGCAGTAAGCTTAAATTTGTTATTGTCAATGTCTATTTTACAAAAATGATATGATTTATCCATTATTACAACATTTTCGCGTTGCGAAGGAGTGTACAGCGGTGCGCCTCCACCACCTGTTGTAATGTGCATTACATTGTTTACATTGGCACGTGAGTAATAATGATTATGCCCCGACATAACAAACTGCACTCCATATTTCAAGCATAAAGGTTGGACGTAATTTTGAACAGTTATATTATTTGAATGACCTCCTGAAAGTGGATATGCACTCCATCCCGGCTCATGATCCATAATAATTTTCCAGGGCTTTGTGGATGTTGCTAAATCATTTTCTAACCATGCATACTGTGCACTACCTGGTGTATACGGTAAGTATTGATCAATAATTGTAAAATGAACAGGACCATAGTCGAACGAATAATAAAAGTTACCCGACACAAATTGAGGATAAGGATAATACTTTCCAAATAATAAGCCTTGCCCTTCGTGATTGCCCATAGTAGTTAAGTAAGGAATTCGGGAAATTAATGTTTGAATATTGCTGAATTGTGGGTCAAAAAACTCATTCGTCCAACTTTCTTCGGTGTTACCATATTGTACAAAATCGCCACTAAACATCATAAGCGATTGCGAAGTGGGGAATAAAGCCATTTCATCTAAAATCATTTTTGCCACAGCATCGTGGTTAGCCGGATAAGTTCGAGTATCGCCATAAGTGTAAAAGCTAAAAGCAGTTTCGTTGTCGGTAACTCCAGTAATAAAATCGCCTGTTTTTGTTTCGGTATTATTTAAAGTTACTTTGTAAAAATATTTAGTTTTGGGTTTCAAGCCAGTAAGTGTAATTTTGTGCTGATTCGAAGTGCCATATTCTGATGTGTTTTGAGAGCCACTAGTATAAGCCAAGTCAGTTCCCCACTCTATTTTACAAGATTTAGTGTTGGATGTTTGCCATAAAATTAACATTTCTGTATTTTTTCCGGTATATAACAAATATGGACTTTTGGCAAATTCAGTAGCCCTGACAGATGTGCTTATCTGGTTTTGCGAAAATGTTAATGTGCCGAAAAGCAGAAAAATAATCGATAAAAATATTGTTTTTAAAAAGTAATTGTTTTTCATACTGTAAATTGTATTAAAGAGTCCACT
>CAIWIS010000234.1 GCA_903912795.1 uncultured Bacteroidales bacterium | reverse complement strand
CATAACATTACACTGATTGCCATAGTACTTAAAAGTACTTTCAGCCCCAAGGTCATCGAAACACAAAGTATTTGGACGAGAAGTATTTATCGTATTAGAGTAAGCGTTGATACTATACCGTTGTATAACTTCATAGCCATCTTTGATAAAATCAAAGGTTATTTCGCGACAGGATTTTATGCCAAAGCGTTGATGTTGCGGTACGAGCAAACGCATTAGCGACATAAGGCTGGTTTTTCCGCAACCAATCGGCCCGGTCAACAAAATGCCTTTATGAAGATTGATGTTGTAATGTTTAGCCCCCTGCTCATCTTGCAAAAACCAGGTTAGCAATTTCTGAAGCACCTCATGATCTTCGGGAAAAACACAAAAGTGTTCACCGAAGACTTCTTTTCCTCTAGTCTGAATTATAGACAGGTTGTTGTTCATAATTTAAAGCGGTTCAGAATAGTTTTTTCCAGTAGTAACATTTAGAATTCCCGGAGTTGGCTGTTTTTGCGCACCTAATTGTGGTTGCGGTTTGAACTGGGGTATATTCAATATCCAATTACTGGCAGCCGCTTGCCAGTCTTTCATGGGCGCTTTGCCACCCACTTTCCACCCATTGCTTTGGAAATAGTTGTAGAATTTCTCCGCTTCGATTTCCACGCTTTTTTGCGCAACGAAGTAGTTTCGTACCGCAACAATATCCGGAGGCGTAAAAAACGCCTCTGATTTGCTTTTGGGAGCTTTGATTTTTGGCTCTACCTTTTCCCCGTTTATCTCAACCACTTTCACCCTATTTTTTGAAACTTTCAAAACAATATCATTTTTTGGTTGGGTTTCTTCGTTTTCAATATTTAAGTTTAAGATGTTTTCTTTGTTTATATAAGGGGCTAATGCTTGTTCAATGCTTGTTTCGATATTAGTATGGTCATGGGTAGATACTAGTTTAGCACTTGACTGCATATCGAACAGGTAAACCAAACTCCCTTTAAACGGATTGAATGATGGTAAATACTGGATATAACCATAAGTATGTAAGTCTTTTATACATTTATGATAAGTAGCTTTTGCCGAAATCTTACTGATCCGCATAAGTTCCTGCCGGGATATGGATACCGGATTCTGAAAACGCTCAGAATTCCAAAACTGAAAAATAGCCATATAAAGACTAACATGCGTTGGATTAAGGCGATTATCGGCTGCAACTTTTTGAAAAAATCCGCTGAGCTGAAGAATATAATTCATCGTGTTTTCTTTTTATTGTTTTCCGACAATAACACCTCTATATCTGAAGCATTATAATAGTTTGTTCCTCCAATCTTTGTATAAGGCAAAGTGCCGTTTATACGCAGCGTTTGGAGTGTTCCTGGTGATATATTAAGTAGCTTCCGTACTTCAACAGATTTCATCCATTTCTTCGTAACTGAGGTTTTCTGTTCACTGATTAATGTCCGTATCTCATCTATCAATTCGACCTTAAAATCCCGAAGGTCATCGGTTGTTATTATTTGTGCTGGCATAATAGCTGATAGTTAGTGTTTATAGATTTTTAATCGACGAAAGACAGTGTGCGGGAAAGCCATCCCAATAGAAATTTCTTGTTGGTTGGTCTTCTTCGGATAATAAATACGTAGTATTTTAATTTGTTTACTAATAGGGCTGCTTGGAAATAACCAAAGTCAATGGAATTGATTTTGGATAGAGTTTTTTCTCCCATTATACCATCGGTTTTTGTTCCAACAACATATTGAGCAACCCTTGTTGCGGTTCGTATGCCAACGTTTACCGCATAGTCAAATACCGACTCTGCTGAAGTCTGATTTTGTATTTCATCAGCTTTGAGGGGTTTCCAAAAAGTGTCGAAATAGAATTGTTCCACTAAGGATTTCAGCTCATTATTGGCTGCAAGTGATTTTGGGAGATTGGTTTTTGATTTGTTTTGATCGATTATTGACCATCCGGGCCAAGAACTGTGTGACTTTCGTGAGATACCTTTGTAAGTTTCACCACCTAAATCATCGGGGTCGTTTACGTAACCACCTTCATGTGAAAGAACTTTTGAAAGTGCAAGATTGAAATTTGCCATTTTTATTTAGATTTTATAGTCTGAATAATTATTCAGGACTGAAATTAGGATGGCAAAATTGGGGAGTTTTGTTGGATTTTATTCACAACCTATTCCCAATTGGGAATAGAAAAATATTGCAATTATATATAAATTGTCGGTTAATTAGCAATTCAAAGCTTCATTCTAGTGACCGACCTCGTTCGGTGAGCCGAAAAACAAGTGAGGTAGGCGGTTAAAAATCGTCCTTGTATGAGTTTCGACGTATTCCGTCGGAATGAGTTTGGACGATTTGAGCCTACCGAGCGTAAGTTTTTCGAGTGAAGCGGGCGTAGTCTTGACTTTTTTTGCATACTTTTTTGTGTTAAGACAAAAAAGTATGTCAGGTTTTGGGGCGGAAGCCACATAAATTACATTGAGATTTTACAAATCTTCTTCTATTTTCTTCACTAAACCAACTTTAAGCGAATCCAAAAACTTTGTCGGTATAGCCCGAATCTTTATTTCCAGATAAGTTCTGTAAACATCTGTAAGTCTGACATTAAAAATCTGTTCAAAGAGTGCAACTAATTCCCTAATGTCAACACCACCTTTATTAATAGCTGTGCTGGCTTGTAACGCATAGATAAGTTCAACTAAAGCCGTTTTACTTTCAGTCCATTGCAGTGAACTGGAACCCAAATTCCCAACCTGACCCCAATTGGGATTATTGGCTTTTATCGAAAGTGCATCTATCTCTGTCTTCAAATACACTTCCAACCGATCATTTGCCATTATTTTTGCGACCATATAATCCTGGCTTGTCGAGAATTCCGAATCAACATAAATCATCATATTATCAAGGTGTAAGTGGAAGTCTTCACGACCTCTGACAAATAATTTATCATCCAGAAAAGTCGATTTCATTCTGTAGTAACGATAAAATTCAAGATGACTGTTGAAATACGAGGTTAGTTTTTCTAATTCATTCAGCAAGTACTTTTGTTGAATTTCAAAGCTACCTATTGGCCTTTTACTTTCAATATTGTTAAGTTTAGTATAATAAATTAATTGACTAAATATCCCTGGTTTTATCTCTTTAAAAAACAAAATCTCCTCTTCGTCATTCTTAAATGTGTAATGCAGAATAAAGTTTTTAAGTTTACTCAATGTATTCTTTACACATGCAATTGACTTTTGTGCTTTATTAATAAGATTTGTTTCTTCTAAATCAATGATTTGGAGTTGTTTATTAAGTTCTTGGTTAAGTTTAGTGATAAAAAGATTCATAAAATAATATTTGTTTATTTAAAAGATATTTCAATTCGTTACGTCTGAAAATCAGATTTCAAATTCTGTTTATTTCGCCCCCTCAGCATCACTTTTTAAAACCTTCATCTCTCCCGGAGCAGTATAACTCACATTTTCAAATTTCAGCACTACCGGGTTTGGCCATTGGTTGTTGGTGTACAAGCGGTGACCAATAACTACAATGACAAATTTGTAGACTACATTAGTTGTTCACATTGGTTCATCCTTTTTACTTTGCCAATACAATCAACCCCAACCCAATGAGATAAGCAATAAACATAGCAGTAAGAATTGAATTTGTACTTTTTGGTGCGCCTTTAAATTCCTTCCAGACAAGAACACCCCAAAAGGCAGCAATCAATGTTGCACCCTGTCCCAATCCATAAGAAATGGCTGGTCCTGCTTTTCCAGCAGCAATCAGGTTAAATGAATTACCCAAACCCCATATAAGACCTCCTAACACTCCCACTAAATGTGTTTTGAAGTTTCCTCCAAAATAATCTTTGTAACTTACAGCACTTCCCGAAAATGGTTTTCGCATAAGGATTGTATTGAAAAGGAAATTGCTTATAAAAATACCAACAGAGAAAATAAACACTGCGCTGTAAGGTGTCATTTTACCAACAGCCGGTTGCTGAAAATTCGATAAATCCATTGAATCGGCAATAAACTTATAAAAGAATGACATGAGAACTCCCGCCACTACGCTGATAATAACACCTTTGGAAGATACTTTGCCACCTGAAGTGTTGGATTTTTTGTACGCAAGAGCATTTAAAAGAATCGCAATAACAACAAACCCAACACCGGTAAAAATAAATAATGGGTTTCCTTGTTGCTGACCCCAATAATTGATAAGTACACCTAATACCAAGGCTATACCAATACCTACCGGAAAAGCAACTGCCATACCAGCAAGTGCAATGGCTGCGGAGAAAAGAATATTGGCGGCATTAAAAACAACACCTCCTAGCAAGGCACTAATTAGATTCTGTGTATCTGCTTGTTGCAAATCTGCCACAAAACTTCGTCCTAATTCACCGGTACTACCCAGAGTAAATGCCGAGAGGATAGAAAACAGGAGAATTCCGATTACATAGTCCCAATAGAACAATTCGAAACGCCAACTCTTAGAAGCCAGTTTCTGTGTATTGGCCCATGAACCCCAACAGATCATGGTAACAATGCAAAATAAAATGGCTGTAGAATACGATTGAATAATAAACATAATGAATACGATTTTATGATTAACAATTTTATTGGTTAATAAATTTAGTGTTTTTGTAAAAAGTCTTCTACTTCGGTCAATGTAGGAATAGCAGGTTGTGCACCCAGTCGGGTAACGGAAATGGCTGCTGCTGCCGAAGCAAAACGAAGTGCTTGCTCATCTATTTCTTTACAGGCACATGCTACCGCCAAAGCCCCACAAAAAGTATCACCGGCAGCTGTGGTATCAATCGCTTTGACTTTAAATGCGTCAAGCTGTATGACTTTTTGTTTTGTCTT
>CAIWIS010000233.1 GCA_903912795.1 uncultured Bacteroidales bacterium | reverse complement strand
TTAGTGGAGTTAATGTTTTTTACTGCATATTATATGTGCCTGCAGCATCAGTTGATGCCTACAAAACAGCTGATATCTGGAAAATTTTTGCTAATATAAGCCCAATGTTTATTTCCGGTCAGACAAATTCATATTCTTATGATTATATGAATATTCGTTTTGATAGCATAAATAAGAGTTTTGTTTCACCACCAAATCTGTACAGGCTTACGCAGTATTTTGATAATAAAAGCTTAAGTCAAGTCACTGAATCTGTTTTGCAATCGTATGGAGTAGGTGGTGTGTTAACGACAGTAGCCTACAAAGATTATTTAGCAAGCGATGCAAGCTATGCTCTGGCCAGAACTAATGTAGATATTGCTACAAATAAAGGAATGCGTGCATGGATTATGGATGATAGAGGTTACCCAAGCGGTGCAGCCGGCGGGCTGGTGGTGGCTGGTCATCCCGAATATGAAGCCCGAGGAGTGATACGCATAACAAAAAAAGGAACAGATCAGGTGAATATCTCAATGGTACTGCCCGATACGGTTAATTTTTTTCGTGCCTCAATAGCTTCAATTGTAAATGGAGAACCTGATTACGAAAATGCAAGGTTGGTTAGCATCGCCAACAATCGGATTAACACAATCGGATTAACAGGTTCATGGCAGTTGTCGGTATTTGGAATAATAATACTAGATGAAAACACTCAAGCGCAATCCACAATGCAGCAATTTGGAACTACCGGACATTATCCGAGTTTGTTAAGTAAAAATGCTGTAACCCGATTTATCGAACTTACCCATCAGGGTTATGCCAATAATATCACCAACTTCAATCAGAAAGTAGATCTTTTTTACTCCAACGAACCCAATTTGATGACAACATACTGGCAGTATGATGGCTCAAAAGCCCAATACGCCTATATACCCTGGGAAGCAGGATTGCCCGCGCAATTCAATGCGTTGAATGGGTATGATTTACTGTCACGGTTGGATGCTTTATTTGAAGGTAGTTCGACTTCTTCAAAAACTATTAGAACCCATTTTTACCAGACAGTGGCAGAACTATTTTCCACCAATTACAGCGGTCAAATCAGAGATTGGTGTTCTAAAAATGGACTGCTTTCTGGTGGGCATTTGTTGCTCGAGGAATATCTTGCTTGCCATGTGATTTATTACGGTGATTTTATAAAAGCCATCCGAAAATTCGATGTGCAAGGTTGTGATGTTCCGGTAGCGCGTCAATCCATTTCCGATTGGCATTATTGGATGCCAAAATTTATTAGTTCAGCTTCTTATCTTGAAAATAAGAATGAAATGATCACCGCATTAATAGACCAGATAATTGGTTTTGGATTAACCGATTTGTCACCTGCAATCGCTGATTTGAAACGAACAGTGAATATGTGTTTCTTGATGGGAATAAATCAGTTCTCATCTTACATGCCCTATGTGGATTATACTGCTCCGGAATTCAACGACTTTACGAATTATATGGCCAGAATATCATTAATGATGCGTGGAGCACAAAACGAAGCTCCCATCGCAATGTATTATCCAATAGAAACCTTTCAATCCAATTATATCGTATCGCCTAATAACCATACTGCAATAGTTTCAAAATATGGCTATTTACAGGCTACGCTGGATAGAATGGCAAATGATATTTTGTCAAATGGCCTTGATTATAATTATGTTACAGCGGATGCCATTTTAAATGCAAGCCTGAATGGCAATTCAGTGCAGGTGGGTTCCCATATGTATTCTGCCATTGTTATGCCACGGGTAGAAGTGATTCCGCTTAATGTCCTTAAAAAACTTAAATCCTTCTCCGATGCAGGAGTTTCCATTTATTGGGTAGATGCTTTACCATCGTTGGGAACAAAAAATAGCGAACATACCGAAGTTGCTGCCATTTCAACAACGCTTTTGGTTAATAATGCCCCATTGACAGATTTACTAAGGTTGAAGGATAATGGATTTAGTATTAAAGTCACTTCTAGTGCCGGCAAAATATGGATGAGCAGAAGCACACGGGATAATAAACGCATCTATTATATTATCAACGAATCACCTAGTGAAATAACGATAACGGCCACAACCAGTAAAAGTCAGATGGTGCAGATTTATAATCCGGTGAATGGACAAATCACTGAAATATATTTACCTTTTTCACAAAAAATTGCAGCATATGAGAGCGTTTTTCTGGTAGAGAAAATAAATGATTCAATTACTGAATCATCGATAGTAAATAACGACTTTATAGAACCTTTTAGTCTTTTTCCAAATCCTGCAAGTTCAGAAATTAAGATAAAACTACCTGCTACCTACATCGGATCTCCCATCAAAATTATTACAGCATTGGGTCAGGAAATTGACAGAGATGTTGTTGCAGGTGAATTATTTACAAAAAATATATCTTGCTACAATAAGGGATTCTATTTTGTGCAGGTAGCGGGGAAAACTATGCCTTTTATAAAGAAATAGTAATTTTAGTTAATTCCACTGAAATAAGTTAATAAACAATTACTGGCTATAAAAAAAACAAAATCATGAAAAAATTAATTTTACTCACCTTTGGTATTTCTTTTGCATTTTTTTGCAATGCACAGTTTATTTTTAATGCTGGAACAGGAACAATTACCGGTTACACAGGCACTCCTCCGGCTTCATTAGTTATTCCGGATAATATTGGCGGAACTGCTGTTACGGCAATAGGTGTAAATGCATTTTTGAATAACACAGTTATTACTTCTGTAACAATTCCAAATACTGTACTGACAATCGGTACGTCTGCATTTGCAAATTGTTCAAATCTGGCTTCTTTAACTTTAGGAAATGCCGTTACATCGATTGGTGATTATGCTTTTCAAGCCAACAAATTAACTTCAGTTGCCATC
>CAIWIS010000232.1 GCA_903912795.1 uncultured Bacteroidales bacterium | reverse complement strand
TAACAATTTAATAAAATAAAGTTATTTACATATACAACAATCCCCAAAATTAAATGTATGGAACAAAAAACGATGCTCAATTTCAATGTTTTAGAAGCGATTCAGAAAATTTCGACCGAACTGTACCAATCACAACTCAACCCTGAAGTAACCGAAAAGATTAAAGATGACAGCCTAAAATTGGCCGAATATCTGAATGTAACTGAAGAACAGGCTTGGTTTTTTAGCCTTATTTATATTCAGCAATACATGGGTTTTTCGTGCGACTTGAGTGATGTTTTGCAAGAGTTGGATATGAAATCATCAAAAATTGTAAAATACCGCCCCGATTTGGTTGCACTAATCGACAAGAAACTTGTGAAATCGGAATACGAACGCCGAAAAGGGAAATCAACCCCTATCATTTCATTTAAATTTATGCGATTGTACGACCACGTAGCCGAAGCAATTAAAGATAACATTTCGTTGGAAGATGCGTTGAAATCTGAACCATTAGATATTTATGAATTCTGCAACGAGGTTTCGGATTTAATTGAGCAACGAACGAATGAACAAATTACAACCGACCATTTGTTTGGCGAAGTAAGTTTGCTCGAAACCTTCAACCCGCAACTCCCTTTCATTGAAAAATTAATGGATTTGGGCATATCCATTCAAGACCGTACGTTGCTGTACGAAATGTGCGACGATTTGGTGCGTGGTAATGCAGAAACAGGTTTAGAACCGACAGTGCGAGATATGTTCGATACCCAAAAGCAAAAAGTGCGAAAAATAAGGGAAATAACCGAGCGTACAAATAAGTTGATAGAACAGAGCCTGATTAGCGTACTGAATGCTTCGTTTGTGAGCGATATTCGCATAGTGCCTACTACTGAGGCTATTGAAATGCTGTTGGGGCAGGATGCCGAATTGTTTATACGCAAACAAACGCAACGAAATGTGATTGCAGCCGAAACGATTGCACACAAACAACTTTACTTTGAAGAAAAGTTTCAAAAACAAATCGACTTTGTACAAAGCAGTTTGACGAATGAAAAATTCACAACCATGCAAACACGTTTACAGGAAATGGCTATGCCAAAAGGTATTGCAGCCGTTTTTTACGGTGCTCCTGGAACAGGTAAAACCGAATCGGTTTACCAAATTGCCAAAGCCACTGGCCGTAATGTGCTCCATGTGGACATTAGCCAAACAAAATCGATGTGGTTTGGCGAAAGCGAAAAACGCATAAAAGCCGTTTTTATGGATTACGCTCGTCTTTGCAAAAAGAGTAAACTTACGCCAATATTGCTTTTTAACGAAGCCGATGCCGTACTTGGTAAACGCAAGGAAAACAGCGAATCGAACGTGGCACAAACCGAAAATGCCATTCAGAACATTATTTTGGAGCAAATTGAAAAATCGGAAGGTATAATTATAGCCACCACCAACTTAGTAGATAACTTAGATGCTGCTTTTGAACGCCGTTTTTTGTTTAAGCTTAAATTTGAACTTCCAACCGACGAAGCCAAAAAGCAAATTTGGAAAAACAAACTGAGCTGGCTCGACGATGAAAATGCCATTACACTTGCCACCCGCTTCCAATTCTCGGGAGGCGAAATTGACAATATTGCCCGAAAAGCCATTATCAATGAAGTAATTACCGGCAACACCGCAACCCTCGACGAGATAATAGAATACTGCGAAACAGAACGCTTAATAAATAAAAGTGGACGTAAAGTGGGGTATAATTAATTAACCATCGCAGCATTTTTTATGCATTTCAAGGGCTTTACAACTATTTTGTCAGAAATGATAAAATAGTTGTAAAATAACTTGGTTTATTGAAAATAAATATTTAGAATTGCAAATGAATTAAACAACTAACAAAAATTTAAAAGTATGGAATCAATTAAACACAAATTTATTGAAACTAAATTCAATGAAGAATTTCAAACGCACAATGGAGTTTTAGATAAAACACCTTATAAACCAGAAGTGATGATAATTGGGACATTTAATCCTAATACTCCTAATTCAAACTTTGCTGATTTTTTTTATGGTAGAAACTATTTTTGGCCTGCACTTAAAAACCTTTCTGAAAATAAAATAGCTTATTTTAAAAGTAGAATGCCTAAAAGAGGGATTATTAAAGAGCCATTAAATCCAACAATTGATGAGATTTTCATAGTATGCAAAAAATTTAAATTGACTTTTGCTGATTTGATTTTAGAAGTTTTACATAATGTTAATCGTGAATATCAAATTCTTAGAAATGATAATGTTTGTTTTAACGGAAAAACATATAATCTAATACAAGATGGAAAAAAAGAAGAAGTAGAAGGTTTAGAACAATTAGATAAAATAAATCAAGTTAATTGGAACACAAATAATATTATTAAGTATTTAGAAATAAACCCACAAATTAATACAATATATTTCACAAGACAACCTACAAAGGTTTGGAAAAAATATTGGTTGAGTATTGTGAATAATCAAAGATTACAAGGAAGAATATTTACAAATATTTTTACTCCTTCTTGTCAGGGAGTACCAGTTTCATATTCTATTGAAAGGCTTATATCTCATTGGCTGTATAATGAAAATGATAAATTTGGGCGTTTAGACCATGATTGGTTAAAAGCTAGTGGTGTGAAAACTGAAAATTTTAAGGTTGTAAATTTAAATACTATCAAATAATTTTTCCCAAAATAATGAAAATGATAAAAATTAAGCTAGGAATTGCATACTATAATCAAGGTTTTTTTAATATTCGTAAAAAATACGAAGATGAATTTGGTGAAAATCAATCAAAACTAACAATTATTTTAGGCGAAAGTGGAAAGGAAATTGAAGCAACTATTAATCGCACAGCAAATCCTAATCAGACACCAAGAATTATGGCAGGAAAGGAATATACTGTTTGGATTCAGGAAAATTTTAAAATGGGTGATTTTCTTAAAGTTGAGATTGTTTCAAATACAAGAATAAAACTTCTAAAGAACTCATGAAATAGAGAAAATCAACATATATAATATATACAATCAAATGAAAAATTGGAATAGTTTAGAAGAAACAGAAAAAACACTTATTGGAGAGCATTACAGAACTATATTACAGGGAATGAATGGGTTAATTATCAATTCGAATATCTTTATAGATTCAATTAATAATGAAGACAAAGCAATAAGTAATAAACTTTATGATAGTCAAAACATAAGTATAACATGGCGACTTTTTTTAGATTCAATTGAGATTTTAATCACAAAAATTGAAAGGAAAGAAATTAAATCATTTTGGAATACAAAAATTGAAGAAATTGCAGTTGGACATTATTATTTACATCCATTTGCACCGAAAAAGTATTCTGTCGATTGGGATTTTGAGG
>CAIWIS010000231.1 GCA_903912795.1 uncultured Bacteroidales bacterium | reverse complement strand
TAACACCTTTAGGTTAATAACGCTCAAAGTGCTAAGAACGCACAAAGTGCTTAATAACGCCGTAAGGTCACCTCTTGCATTTTGGCTTGGAATATTGTATATTTGTGGCGAGAAAATAACCAAACAAAAAATAATATGCCTAAGTTATACGAATACTTTGGATTGATATTTCTTTTTTATTCTCAAGAACATGAACCAATTCATGTACATTGCAAGTTTCAGGATACTGAAAGTAAAGCTGAAATAAGATATGAGAATGGAAAGTTTAAAGAAGTAGTGATTAAACAAGTACAGGGTAAAAAACCTTTAAACCCACAAAATCAAAAGAAATTTAAGAAGGTAGTGGAATTATACCGAGATGATATTGTACGAAAATGGGTTGAGTATTTTGTATATAATATTGATTTTTCTCCCGAAAAAATTACTCAAAAAATATAAATCTTATGATAGTATCTATTCAAAAAGCAGAATATATTGATAACTATACAATTAAATTCAAATTCAACGATGGTAAAGAGGAGTTGATTGATTTTTCTACATTCTTAATGAATGCAAGAACTTCTATGACCAAAAAATACCTCGACAAGCAATTGTTTAGTAAATTTACAATTGAATATGGTGATATTGTATGGAATGATTATGAAATGTGTTTCCCTATTTGGAATCTATATCAAGGAAAATTGGAAAACTAAAAATATAAATTCCACACAGTAATTGACAATCTAGTTATCGCAAATTTTGCGACAACTTGTTATTTCCATTTATATCTAACCCATTACGATTTAGCAAATAGCATAAAGTATATCTCGTTGGTATTGAGAACGAAATCAGGATAATTCATCTCTTCCGGTACACTTCCGCATTATCAAACATATTAAAAATCCGCTGTTAAAACTGCGTTATGTGGTGGAGGTTGTATTTCCGGGGAAGGAGTTTATGATTTCTAAGTATATTGAGAGCAAAGAACAAAGAGCAAAGATCAAAGAAGGAAAGAAGGGAGAAGTTTCGAGTTCAGAGTTACGAGTTCAGAGTCAAACCTCAGAAATCAGAACTCAGAACTCCATACTCAGAACTAAATTTTGGTGGTTGTGGTATCCGTATAGGTGGTGGGTTGCCCTGTGGGCGATTTTTAGCGGTAAGTTGTAAGCGGTAAGTTGTAGGTGGTAAGTGTCTTTTTCTTCAACTTTATGAACTTTATAAACTTTATGAACATTATAAACTAAATTAGTATATTTGTGGCGTGAAAATAACCAAACAAAAAAATAGAAAGTATGGAAAACAGATTAATTCAGAAATTATCTAGTTATTTTGCTGGCCAACCAATTGAAAGAGCTTGGTTGTTTGGTTCCTATGCACGGTCAGAGCAAAACAAAAAAAGCGATTTAGATATATTAGTTAGCTTTAGTGAAGGCTCAAAAATTAACTTATTCAAATATATTCATATTGTGAATGATTTAAAGGAATTAACAGGTAAAAAGATAGATTTAGTAGAAGATGGTCAATTAAAACCTTTTGCTCGTGAAAGTGCTGAACACGATAAAATTTTGATTTATGAGAGAAAAACCACGTGATAAAGAAAGACTTATACATATTATTGAATCAATTGATAATATTATTGAGTTTACAGAAGATAAATCTTATGAAGTGTATAAGAATGACAAAATCCTACGATATGCTGTAATAAAAAATTTGGAGATTATCGGTGAAGCTTCCTATTTGCTAACAAAAGATTTTAAGCAAAAGAACGATGGGGTTGAATGGAAAGAAATAATAGGTATGCGGCATATTTTGGTTCACGGATATTATCAAATAAAAGATGAAATAATTTGGGAAACGATTGAATCTGAATTATTGCCATTAAAGGAGAAGGTGTCAGCTTTGCTTGCGGAGTTGCTTTAATATCTTATTTTTTGCTTATACCTACCAAGTAAGAATATAAATTGTGCCGTTAGTATTTAAATGCTTCCCTGCCCGATTATCTGTACGAAGCTTACAAACATACGTTTACAAACGAGGATAGGGATTTGTTTTATAAACACTTAACAGGTTTTGATTTTGCCGCCCAGCGTGATAATTCCGCCGTTCCGGTACACTTCCGCAATATCAAACACATCAAAAATCCGATACTTAAACTGCGGTATTTGGTGGAGGTTGTTTTTCCGCCGAAGGAGTTTATGATTTCTAAGTATTCGATAAAAAATTCATCGATTTATTTTATATATTATCCATATCGTTGGTGGGTAGGATTAAAGGGCATGATTACAAGCCATAGATACATTAATACCAGCCATTGAAGATTGGAATAAGCTGGCATTATTGCTAATTGATAGATGAACAGCAAGATAGACAAAAGAGCAAATCGAAGTGCAACGAAGATCCCGCCCAAGCGGGAGATCAAAGAGCAAAGACGGGAAGAAGTTTATAGAAAGTCAACGGACGACAGACAACAGAACCAAGATAATAGAGGCACAAAATGAACAAAACAGACTTTATACAATCACTATTAAACAACACTGAAAGTTATCGGGTGGAACGAACAGAATCCATAACAAATATGGATAAGTATTGCGAAGCAATCTGTGCGTTTTCGAACGATTTAGGGGGCAGTGGTCAAAAAGGCTACCTTATAATTGGAGCAAAAGATAATGGTGAATTGTCCGGATTAAAAGTTGACGATCGGTTTTTGCTACAAATTTCGAATATCCGTACCGATGGTAATATATTGCCACAACCTATAATGATAGTTGAAAAATACAGTTTTGATAGAGGTGATTTGTTAGTGATAGAAGTTACACCATCGGAGCATCCTCCTGTTCGATATAGAGGTAGAGTATGTGTAAGAATGGGTCCACGCAAAAGTATAGCTTCGGAAGCCGAGGAAAAAATACTAATTGAAAAACGCCTATCGCATATTACATCGTTCGATGAGTTGCCTTGCCGTAGAGCCTCGCTTGATGACCTTGATATAGAGCTATTTAAAAAAGAATATTTGTCAAAAGCTATTGCCGAAGATGTATTAATACATGATAATCGTGTAATAGAAGACCAACTTTCGTCACTTGGATTTTACGACCGCAGGTTTGAGTGCCCAACCAATGCAGCAATACTATTATTTGGACGCAACCCGGAGCGATATTTACACGGAGCATATTTACAATATGTTTGTTTTAATGGATTGGATAAAGCTGCCGATATTAAAAGTGAATTTAAATTTGAGGGTAATCTGATACGTTCGTTATCGAAAATAGATACCTTTATTGAAACGAATATTGCAGCCAAACGACCAATTCCCGTGAGTGTACTGCGTGAGGAAATGGTATTTAACTATCCTTATTGGGCAACGCGTGAGTTAATAATGAATGCGGTAATGCATCGTGATTATGAGAGTAATGGTCCTATACAGTTTTACGAATACATCGATAGGATAGAGATTCTTAATCATGGTGGTTTGTACGGTAAAGTAAGTGCTGAGAATTTCCCTAATACGAACGATTATCGAAATCCACTTATTTCGCAAGCAATGAAAGTGCTGGGATATGTGAACCGATTTAGCAGAGGTATAGCTCGCGTTCAAATGGAACTAAGCGATAACAGCAATGGAGCTGCTGAGTTTGATTTTACGCTATTAACTGCATTTAAAGTACTTGTACGAAAATCAACAAAAGCTGAAAAAATACAGTTTGAACAGAATAGCGAATTAGAAACCGGCAGGTTAAATGACAAGTTAAATGGCAAGTTAAATGGCAAGTTAAATGACAAGTTAAATGAAACTCAAAATAAAATTTATAATGCCATTATGAACGATTCAGGTATAAATGCTAATGAATTGAGTATTAAACTTAACGTGCCAATTAGTACAATTAATAAGAATATTGGCGTATTAGTTAAATTAAAGCTAATTGAGCGAAGAGGCAGTAGAAAAACAGGTGGTTATTATAAATTGTCTGAATAAAATAGTCTTATGAAAACCGAACTCCAACTAATACTTGCTTCAGCAGTTTTGCATCCCACCGAAGCAGAACTTCAAGGCATTGATGTGCTTATACCAGCCATTGAAGATTGGAATAAGTTGGCATTATTGCTAATTGATAGAGGAACAGCAAGATAGACAAAAGAGCAAATCGAAGTGCAACGAAGATCCCGCCCAAGCGGGAGAG